>CAVALS010000164.1:0-5386 GCA_963589385.1 Bacteroidaceae bacterium | reverse complement strand
TCGACGCGCTGATCACGAACTTCCACGTGCCGCGCTCCACGCTCATGATGCTCGTAAGCGCACTTGCCACCCGCGACCAGATCATGGATGCCTACGCCGCTGCTATCGAAGAACGCTACCGCTTCTTCAGCTTTGGTGACGCCATGCTCATCTTGTAGGTTACGGCGTTTTACAAACGCCGTAACCGGTCGACGCTGCGCGGGCCGCATTTGGACAATCTGACGTTCAACTTCAAGGGCGCGACCAGAAGGTCAGCGCCCTTTCGTTTCACGTCACCTTGCCTCAAATGCGACCCGCTCGCTGTCGTTGCCAAAACACCGGCATTTCTTTGGTTGTCAACAAAACATCGGTGTAGTCATTGGGGACGTTCTTAAACGACTACCTTGCATCAATCTAAATAAGTTGCGGTGAGATAGTTCTTGAATTGGCCTTTTTGGGCTAAACAGGAACTATCTCACCGCAACTGCGTTGAGCGTTTTTTTGGCGGCTGGTTTACTTGCTCGCGAACAGCCAGACTAGGATGATCACCAGGATTGCGGCGACGATGCAGACGATGGCGCCGGTGAATTTGATGCGTGAGTCGCGGGTACGCTCGCGCACCGCGTTCTCGGTGGCCTCGAGCTGGGCGACTTCTCGCTCGGTCTCGGCGTGTTCGGCTTTGTCTCGGGCCAAGGATCCTGCAAGCGACTCAGTGATCTCTGGGTGGTCGTGCACCTCGGTCGCCTGTTCGATAATCGACTGCGCATGCGCGGCATCTGCTTGGGCGTTGGCTATGCTCTGCTCTTGGTCGCGGCGTGCCTTGTCCTCGGCAGCGATCTTCTCGCGCAGTTCGCGCTGGCGCGTCGTGGCGGCAGTCTTCGCCGTCTGCAGCTCGTCGCGTGCGGCATCGGCCTCTGCCGTCACGGCCTGATGGGCTCGCTTAGCGTCGGCGATGGGGGCTTGCGCCTGTTCGACGGCCTGCTCGGCTGCGGCAAGCGAGTGCTCAAGGTCGGCGGTAATGCGCGGGACATCTTCTTCGGCTTTACGCAGGGCATCTGCCGTGTCGGAGATCTGCATCGAGAGCTCGCTGGTGCGCACCGTATAGTTGGCGGGATTTGCCGAGGGATTGCGTTGCAGCTCGGCATACTCATGACGCAGCGTCTCGAGCTGGGCGCGCGTGGCGTCGACGGTTTGTTGTGCGGCCGCAATGCCGGCGTCTCGCTCGGCCTTCACCTTGTCGCGGATGCGCTTGGAATCCTCAAGACGTCGAACGAGGCGGTTGCCGGTCTCGCGAGAGCTCGCCTCGCGGGCCTCCACGGCGTCGAGCGCGGCCTTCAGGCGGAGCTCAGTCGCGTCATCCTCTGTCTTCATTTGTTCGAACTGACCCTTGAGCTCTGTCGCTTTGGCGGCGTGGGCATCACGGTCAATCTCGGCTGCCGCAGCTGTCTTTTGCGCTGTGGCGATCGCCTGACGCTGGTCGGCGACGATCTGGTCGTAGCGGCCTGCGATATCCTGGCGCGTCTCGAGTTCCTCGGCCTGATCGGCAATGCGCTGCTCAAGTTCGGCCAGGTGGGCGCGGGCATCGGCAAGTGCCTTTTTCGCGGCGTTCATCTCGCGCATGGCCGAGGCACCCTGGGCGATAAAGGTGCCCACGGCGTTCGCAGTGTTCGAGACGGCGGTCCCCAGATCGCGGCTCGCGGCGGGGGAGTGCAGGGCGGTCGGTCGAGCGGTGTCGGCAGCGTCCGCATCGGCAGCCTGCGGCACGGCGATATTGCCGGTACCGCCCTCAATCACAGAAAAGCCTGCTGCGTGCGGATCGACCGCATCGGCGCCAATTGTGGGATGCTCGAGCTGCAGAAACGAGGGCATGGTACTGCCTTGGTCGGCAACCGGAGTCTCGCCGGGCACAAAGGTCGAGGCCGCCTCGGCGGCCTCCTCTTCTTCGGCATCAATATCGGCATCGGCCACGGCGTCTTTCATCGCTTTGACAGCATCCATCATGGAGTCCATGACGGCATCGAGCTCTTCTTCCGAAGAGACCTCGATGGGGCCCGCTGCTTGCGGGGCGTCGTCCTGAGCGGGCGCATCGTCGTTTTGCTCATCGGCGTTTTCTGTTTCGGGGGTTTCCGCCGTAGCGCTTTCGTCCAAGATGGGGTCGTCGATGTCGATACCATCGCAGGTCACAGCGTCAGTATCTGCGGTGACGTCTGCGGGATCATCAATATGCTGTTGAGTCTGGGGGTCCAGCTCGTCTGTCATAGGCATGTGCTCCTCATCGTTGTTTGTCACCCTATGATAAAGTCTCGCGCCGACATCCCGCGCGCTGCAGCAAAGTTTCAAAACGTGTTCGATGGCTCGCGTCGATAGCAAAAACTCGGCCACTCTATCCAATTTTTACTTGACATTCCCTTCGCCGAACGACGTGGTGCCGTTCGCCTACCGCGGTCTTTTATTTTCGCTTGAACACGCTAAAGTTGCATCTCAGCTTTTGGCGCGTGAAGTTGGATACGCGCAGTCGGCGGGCGTGCTCGTCGCGATTTGAAAGGACTATGTATGGGACTTTTCACTGGTAAGACCGTGATCGTCACCGGCGGCGGCAAGGCCACGCTTAAGGACGGCTCCGCTGGCTCCATCGGTTACGGCATCGATATCGCTTTTGCCAAGGAGGGCGCGAACCTCGTTATCACCGGCCGCAACGTCGCCAAGCTCGAGGCCGCCAAGGAGTCCCTCGAGGCCGAGTACGGTGTCAAGGTTCTGCCTGTTCAGGCCGATGTTTCGGCTGGTCAGGACAACGAGGCTGTCGTCCAGAACGTTATCGACAAGGCCATTGAGGAGTTCGGCCGCATCGACGCCGTCGTCAACAATGCTCAGGCCAGCGCCTCGGGTGTGACCATCGCCGACCACACCATGGATCAGTTTAACCTGGCCATTTATTCCGGTCTGTATGCCACCTATCTGTACATGCAGAAGGCCTATCCGCACCTGAAGGAGACCAAGGGCTCCGTTGTCAACTTTGCCTCGGGCGCCGGCCTGTTTGGCAACTACGGCCAGTGCAGCTATGCCGCTGCCAAGGAGGGCATCCGCGGTCTGACTCGCGTTGCCGCCAACGAGTGGGGCAAGGACGGCATCAACGTCAACATCGTGTGCCCGCTTGCCTGGACTGCCGCGCTCGAGAACTTCCAGGATGCTTACCCCGAGGCGTTCAAGGCCAACGTTCACATGCCGCCGGCGGGCCACTACGGCGACGTCGAGAAGGAAATCGGCCGCGTGGTCGTTCAGCTCTGCGGTCCCGACTTTAAGTACATGAACGGCGAGACCGTCACCCTCGAGGGTGGCATGGGCCAGCGGCCGTAGGGGTTACGGCGTTTTACCAAACGCCGTAACGGGCCGACGCTGCGCGGCCGCCAGGGCGACAACTTGTCATTCAAAGAGGGCGGCATGACCAGAAGGTCTATGCTGCCCTCTTTTCATGCCAATTTGTTCGCCCTGGCGACCGCTCGCTGGCATTGCCAGAGCATCGGCGTTGCCTTGGCTGTTGGAGATGATCTCGTAGTCGTTGGGGACGTTCTTAAATGACTAGCTATAAGGGACACTCTTGCCGGCACTTGGGGACAGTCCCTAAGTGCCGGCAGATTGGGACACTTCTTTGCAAGATGGCGCTGAAGATTGTCCTCGACGACTAGTCGTTTAATGCATCAGTTTCTGTCGAGTCGGTGCGGTTTGCTGGTTGCCCGTATAATGGTCTGCGTATGAACCGCAACCAAGGAGTTCCAGTTTATGGACCAGAACCTTTTTAAATTCGACCTGATCGCCGAGGACCCGACGACGCATGCGCGTGCCGGCGTGCTGCACACCCCGCACGGCGACATCGAGACGCCAATCTTCATGCCCGTGGGCACCAAGGCAAACGTCAAGGGCATTCCTACCGAGACCGTCAAACAGCTCGGCGCCCAGATCGTGCTTGCCAATACCTATCATCTGTCCATGCGTCCCGGCGAGGACACTATCGCCGAGCTGGGCGGCCTGCACAAGTTTATGAACTGGCACGGTCCTATCCTCACCGACTCGGGCGGTTTCCAGGTGTTCAGCCACAACGACGCCGTCAAGCTCACCGACGAGGGCGTGCGCTTTATCGTCAACGATTACGACGGTCGCCACGTGTTCTGGACGCCCGAGGACAACATGGAAATCGCCATGAAGCTCGGCTCCGACATCTGCATGCAGCTTGATCAGTGCCCGGGCTATCCCGCCACGCGCGCCTACGTTGAGCGCGCCGTTGAGCTGTCGAGTATGTGGGCCGAGCGCTGCTATAAGGCGCATAACCGCGACGACCAGGCGCTCTTTGGCATTGTTCAGGGCGGCATGCACCTAGATCTGCGCCTGCGCTCGCTGCGCCATCTGGAGGAGTGCGGCGACTTCCCCGGTTACGGCATTGGCGGCTACTCGGTGGGCGAGGACCACGAGACCATGTTCGAGACCCTGGCACCGCTCGTAAGCGAGTACATGCCCAAGCACAAGCCGCGCTACCTGATGGGCGTCGGCAACCCTACCACGCTCGTGCGCGGCGTTGGCGTGGGCATCGACATGTTCGACTGCGTGCTGCCGACGCGTACCGGCCGCATGGGCACAGCGTTTTCGAGCGAGGGTCGCCTCAACTTCCGTAACGCGCGCTTTGCGCACGACGACGGTCCCATCGATCCCACCTGCACCTGCCCGGTGTGCACGGGCGGCTACAGCCGTGCGCTCATCCGTCACATGGTCACGCAGAAGGAGATGCTCGGCGGCATTCTGCTGTCGATGCACAACATCTACTACCTGCTCAACCTTATGCAGCGTGCCCGCCAGGCCATTATCGAGGGCCGCTACGGTGCGTTCGTGAGCGACTGGATGAACAGCCCTGCGGCGGTGGATTACTAAGAGCTGCGGACGCGCTTGCGAGGCGTGAGCAACGGTAAAGGCCAAGCGGCGATCGGTCGTCGCGTTCACTAACACCGTCTGCGCGACCGCTGACCGATAGCTTGCAAGCACTTTATGCATCGTGGGTACCATACCGAATAGTTGATGTTCGGGCGGGTGTTTGGCGCATGGCGTCGATCCCGCCCGTTTCTATTTTCGATAGGAGCACCCATGATTAAGAATGAGAACGTCGAGGGCGAGCCCGCCTACGACGAGACGTACCGCCGCGGCCCCGTGGTCATGCGCGGCCCCATGATTCCCAAGGACAACACCTACGCCAACCTGCTGGCGCCCGAGGACTCGACCGACTGGTTGCACACCGACCCCTGGCGCGTGCTGCGCATTCAGGCAGAGTTCGTTGATGGTTTTGGCGCACTTGCCGAGCTTGGTCCTGCAGTGACCATCTTCGGCAGTGCCCGCACGCCCAAGACCGATCCGCTCTACAAGGCGG
>CAVALS010000163.1:0-5389 GCA_963589385.1 Bacteroidaceae bacterium | reverse complement strand
GGCACATCGGTAACAACCATCTGCATGTGAACATTCTGCCGCGCGATGCGCAGGACTACCGTCGCGGTGGCGAGCTGTTTGCCCAGTGGGCTGCGGAGGTAACGGCTATGGGCGGTGCCGTTTCTGCCGAGCACGGCGTCGGCAAGATCAAGGCGGGCTTCTTAGAGACGATGTACGGTCACGAGGCCATGGTCGAGTCGGCGCGGCTTAAACTCCAGCTCGATCCCGACGGGCAGCTGGGTCGCGGCAACCTGTTTTCGGAGAAGCTCTTGGATGAGCTCGTCCAGAAAGGGGGCGCGTGAAGATGAGCGATTTCCATATGGTGGTGTGCGTCAAGGCGGTGCCGGGCAGCACCGAGGTCAAGATGGACCTCAAGACCAATACCATCGTGCGCGATGGCAAGCAGGCGGTCATTAATCCCTTTGACGCGAGTGCTTTGGAATGCGCGCTGGCGCTGAAGGACGAGTTTATCGGCTTTGGCATGGATGTGCGCGTGACGGTGGTGTCGATGGGCATCCCCGCGACCGAATCGCTGCTGCGCGACTGTATCGCCCGCGGTGCCGACGACGCGCTGCTGCTGACCGACCGAGCCTTTGCGGGCGCCGATACCCTAGCCACCACCTATGCCCTCAAGTGCGGCATCGAGGCGCTCGACGAGGACTTCGACCTGCTCATCTGCGGCAAGATGGCGGTGGATGGCGATACGGCCCAGATTGGTCCCGAGCTTGCCGGTGCCTTTGAGATTCCCTGTGTGACCGACGTGAGCTGCGTGCAGAGCGCGGGCTTTACGACGTGTGGCTCGCTGGCGCTCGTTCACGGATGCGATGCCGGCGAGGAGACGGTGTGTCTTGAGATGCCGTGCGCGATGACGGCTGCCAAGGAGATTGGCCAGTTGCGTATGCCGAGTATTGCCGGTATTCGCGCGGCGGAGGAGGCGGACGTGCGCGTGGTCAGTGCCGCCGACGTGAACGCCGACCCCGCGCGCTGCGGTCTTGCCGGGTCGCCGACACAGGTCGTGCGCTCGTTTGTGCCCGACCGTGACCAAACGTGCGAGGCCGTTGAGGGGACGGCGTCCGAGCAGGCGGTAGAACTTGCCAAGATTATCGAGGGGATGGCATAGATGAGCGGACTGATTATCGATAGCGAAGCCTGTATCGGCTGCGGTCGCTGCGTTCGCGCCTGTGCCTCGGGCGGCATCGTAGTGGAAGGCGAGCGACCCAGCCGATGCGCCCGCGTAACCGACGGCTGCATCCTATGCGGTGGGTGCGTCGACGCCTGCCCTGTCAACGCTATCTCGATCGAGCGTGACGAGGCCGCCGGCGCGGTTGACCTCGATGCGTATCGAGACATTTGGGCATTCGTGCAGACCGACGAGCACAACGCCGTGGCTCCCGTGGCCTACGAGCTCATGGGCAAGGGGCGCGAGCTTGCCGATGCTCGCGGCTGCCGTCTGGTGGCACTGATCGGCATGAGCCCCGAGGGCTCGCTCAGGGATCTCGAACACCTGGTTTGTGCCGGCGCGGACGAGGTCCTGGCCTGTCGCGACGAGCGCCTGCGCCAAAACGATGCGGAGGTCTACGCCCGCTTGATCTGCGATTTGGTAGCCGAACGCAAACCCGAGGCCATCTTATACGGCGCGACCGCTTTTGGCCGCGAACTGGCACCCGGCGTTGCCGTGCGCTTGCAGACGGGCCTTACGGCTGACTGCACCGTACTTTCGATGGATACGGAGACGGGACTGCTGCAACAGACGCGTCCGGCGTTTGGCGGCAACCTGATGGCCACCATCGTCTGCCCCAATCATCGTCCCCAGATGGCAACGGTTCGTCCCGGCATCTTTAAGGCGCCCGACTTTGACTACGACCGCTCCGGCACGATCACCCAGATATCGCTTGCGGATGATGCTAAGGCTCGTGTCGAGATCTCGATTCCCGCCGAGGAGTGGAGGCAGCAGGCCTCGATCGCCGATGCCGAGCGCTTGGTCGTGGTGGGCCGCGGCATTGGCTCCAAGAAGAATCTGCCCCTGATGCGAAGGCTCGCCGAGGCTCTGGGAGCCGAGCTTGGTTGCACGCGACCTGTCGTGGAGGCCGGCTGGTTGGAGTATCACCATCAGATTGGCCAGACCGGCGTATCGGTTTCGCCCAAGCTTCTCGTGAGTATCGGTGTTTCGGGCGCCATCCAGCATCTTGCCGGCATCGGTGGGGCGGAGTGCATTATCGCCATCAACGAGGACCCGGATGCCCCCATTTTCGGTGCTGCCCAGTACAAGGTTGTTGGGGACGCCGTCGAGGTCGTCGAGGAGCTGCTGGCCCAGCTTGAGCGCTAGGCGCGCGCCAGCCAGTCGCGCATCTCGTCCTTTAGGCGGCTCCAGGTTGCCTGCGTGGCGGGGTCGGTAAAGGGCTGTGTAATGCCAAAGGGCGCGTCGAGCAGGCGGTGGATATCACCCTGTTCGCGCGCCAGCGCACGGCTTGCCGGATAGACGAGCTCAAACATAAAGCAGATAAGCCCCACCAAGAAGTCGGCGGGCTCATCGCGCTCATCGCGTGCGACGCAGCGGTGCTCGTCAAAGGCGGCAAGTGTCGGCGACGAGAAACGGCTGCCGAGAAACGTCTTCTCGTCCACCTTGAGGATAGTGTCGACGGTGCTGTCGGCGATGGTGCGCATAATGTCGATCTTGTCACCATCGCGCACGATATCGCAGAAGCTCCGCGTGCGCACGTCGAGCCGCGCGGGTAGGCGGAAATCGCTGTGATAGGCAATGCTCGCTCGGATGAGCTCATCTTCTGCCGGGTCATCGATAAAGTCGCGGATGCTCGTTACGGCGGGTGCATCGGCGGGATTCTCGCCAAAGAGGACCTCGATCCCCAGCGCCGCATGGCTCATGCTCTCGGCGTCCTTAAAGGTGTCCCAGCGTCGCAGCTGCTCAAAGCGGCCCATATCGTGCAGCAGGCCGCAAAGCCATGCCAGGTCAATATCTTCTGACGACCAGCCCTGCTCGCGTGCTACGGCATCGCATGCCTCGGCCACGTGGTACGTATGCTCGATTTTGAGCGCGATGCGTGGGTTGGTGGCGTCGTAGGCATCGGTGTAGCTTTTGAAGGCCGCGCGCGCCCGGTCTCGATCGATAGCTGTCATAATGACTTCCTAAAAAGTTGTGTCTTTCGATCCGGTGGCAATTGTAGGTGAACTCGGTTGCTGTCGGATGATGATTCTGCCGTGTCGCTACATGCGGCTCGGAGACCTTGTCAGGATGAGAAGCGTATGGTGCTCAAAATCGTTAGAACCGTCTGGCCAGTGATGCTTACCTATGTTGCAATAGGCGCGCCGTGCGGAATGATCATGGGGCAGACGGGAATGGAACCCTGGAGGGTCTTTGCCCTGAGCAGCACGTTTGTGACGGGCAGCGGCCAGTTTATGATCTGCAATCTTTGGCTGGCGGGTGTACCGGCACCTTCGATTATCGCGAGCGTTGCCGCCATCTCCTCGCGTTTTGCGCTTTACTCGGCATCGATCGCGCCGCATCTGAGGGGTGCCTCGAAGCGTCAGACGCTGGCTGTTGCCGCGACACTTACCGAGGAGGCATATGGCATCTCGCTTGCCAAGTTGGTTGAAGGGGAGGATTGGGGCCCGCGCGAGTCCTTTGTGCTCAACGCGATCCTCATCGCGACATGGGGCGTTTCGTGCACGATGGGCGCCGTTGTCGGCACTGTTGTCGATGTCCCCACCGCTATTGCGGGCTTTGTCTGCACATCGCTTTTTATCTGCCTGCTCTTTTCGCAGCGACTGTCGCGCGGCAACGTTGTCGCGGCGGTTTCGGGCGCGGTGTCCGTCGCCGTATGCAAGTCCTTGGGCCTCACGAATATTGCCGTGCCGGCAAGCGTCGTGGTCGGTATTGCCATTGCGCTGGCGTGCGATGCTGTATTTGACGGAAGAGGTGCCCGCGATGCCCGTTAACGAGTTCTTGGTTCTGTGGCTGTCGTCGTGGGCTGCTATCGCGTTCTTTCGCATCGCGCCGGCGTTCGCCTTGCGCGGGCGGACCCTGTCGCCCCGCATTACCGAGGCCCTGGGCTATATCCCGCCCGCTGCCTTTGCCGCGCTGGTCGCCAACGACTTGGTGAACCCCGGCGCGTTCGACGCGGGATTCTGGCCTGCCTTGGTTCCCTGGATTGCGGCCGCCGGCGTCGTGGCCGTGGCGGTCAAGACAAAATCGATGCTGTGGTGCTGCGTCTCGGGCATCGTGCTCTATATCGTCTTGAGCCTTATATAGGGCTGGCGTCACGGGCGCCGAATCTCGTTCCATCCCAACTTGTAGAATTTTTCACCGAGCTGGTCTATTTCTTCTGGTACCATGGTCAAACTTTACTGTAGCAAAGCGTGACGTGGGCTTTTGTATCCCGTCAGCGGAAATGGGGGTTTCATGGCACAGGAAGCAACCGCCAACGAGCAAAAGAAATTCAAGGTCCCGCGCATCCCGGGCGACATCATGATCTATCCCATGATCGTCGGTCTTTTGCTCAACACCTTCTGCCCGCAGGTTTTTGAGATCGGCGGCTTCTTTACGGCTGCCTGCCGCGGTGGGTCCAATACCATCGTCGCCGCGATCCTGCTGTTTGTGGGCGCCGGCATCAGCTTTAAGTCCACGCCGGGCGCCATCAAGACCGGCATCGTCGTGCTGATTCCTAAGCTTGTAGTGGCAGCCGCGCTGGGTCTGGGCGTCGCGTACTTCTTTAACGATAACTTTTTAGGCCTGAGCTCGGTTTCCATCATCGGCGGCATTACGTTTTGCAACATGGCGCTCTATACGGGCATCATGGGCGAGTTCGGCGATGAGTCCGAGCAGGGCGCTGTCGGTATCCTGTTCTTTACGGCCGGCCCCGCCGTCACGATGATCATCCTTGGTGTTTCGGGTCTCGCCAACATCCCCGTCGGCACTATCATCGGATCCATCCTGCCGCTTGTTATCGGCATGGTCCTGGGCAACTTGTTCCCGTTTATCAAGAACCTGCTGGTCCCCGGCGCCAATCCCGCGATCGCTGTCATCGGTTTTCAGCTCGGTGCGTCCATGAGCCTTTCGAGCTTCATCACCGGCGGCATTTCGGGCATCCTGCTGGGCCTCATCACGCTCTTTATCGTCGGTCCCATTACCTTTGCCTTCGAGCGCCTGTGTGGCGGCAACGGCAAGGCGGCCGTTGCCTGCTCCACCATTGCCGGCACGGCCATGACTACGCCGGTCGCCCTCGCCGAGGTCGCTCCGCGCTATGCCGAGCTTGCGCCCACCGCGTATGCGCAGATCGCCACTGCCGTCATCATCACGGCAATCATGGCCCCGATTCTGACTGGCTGGGTCGATAAGAAGTTCTGCCACGGCAAAGAGGATCTGTCGGTCGAA
>CAVALS010000162.1:0-5436 GCA_963589385.1 Bacteroidaceae bacterium | reverse complement strand
TCCTGGATGCGGTCGTCGTTGGCGGCGGCAATCAGGTCAAGGTCGCCGGTCTCCAGGCCGCGCGTCATGCCGGCGATGCGGCCCATTTGCCATACGGCGGTGGAGAGTGGAATCTCCTGCGGCACGACCTTGCGCGCCTCGCTCGTATGTACCTCGTAGGGCGGAATCACGGTAATAAAACGCAAGCGATCGCTCACCTCGTAGCGCAGACATTGGGGGAGCGAATCGGTCGGCGTAAAGGAGCAGACGGCGCCGCCCAGGATGGCAGGGGCGACGTTATCGGGATGGCCCTCGACCTCGGTGGCAATGCGGACGAGCTCGGCACGGTCGACGGTGTGGCCCGTCAGCGCGGCGGCAGCCATGATGCCGGCGACGACGCAAGTGGAGCTGGAACCCAGGCCGCGAGCGACGGGCACGTCGGTTTGAATGTCGATGGCAACGGGGAAGGCCGGCTCGCCCCAGGCGGCCAGAGCATCGACAAAGCTCACATAGACCAGGTTATTCTCGTTTTGAAACTCCTCGGGGCAGCCCGTGATGGTGAGCTTGTCGGCACGCTCAAAGGTAAAGTGCGAGTAGAGGCTGACGGCCATGCCGAGGGTGTCGTAGCCGATGCCTAGGTTGGCGCTGGTTGCTGGGACGGTGATTTTGATCATGTGAGTCCTCCTGGGCGGGTCTGGCCGTTTAGTTCGCTGCTCGGGCAGTCCTGGCTCGCTCGGAAAGCACATTAAGTGCTTTCCGGCTCGTGCGGAACTCGCGACGAACTAAACGGCCAGACCCGCTCGCACGCTCGTCATCATCCCGAAAGCTAAATAATTAGAAGGTGCGCCGGCTTTCGCCGGCGCTTAATAAGGGATCTAGTTGGTGCTCATTCGTTTTGCTGCAGACTCGACGTAGCTTGCCATCTCATCGACGTCGCAGACGTCTTCGAAGCGGACGGGCTTGGATTCGAGTTCGGCGAGCTGTGCCGGTGCGACCGTATTGGTGGCTTGCTCGAGCACACGCATAGCCTCAAAGTCGTCCTCGGGTACGTCGAGGCCCAGGGCATCGCAGCAGGCGCGCGGGAACTTGTAGGGGCTGGCGGTCGAAAGCAGCACGCGGGCCTTGGCGCCCTCGGCGGGAGCGACCTTTTCAAAGACGTGATAGCCGCAAGCGGTGTGCGGGTCGATCACATAGCCGTTTGCATCCCAGCAGTTCTTGATGGCAGCGCGGACCTCGTCCTCGCTGGCCCAACCGCAGCCAAACACGTTTTGGATCTTGGTCAGCAGCTCGGAGGGAACCTCGTAGCGACCAGTCTGTGCCAGCTGCTCCATAAGGCCGGCAACGAGCTCACAGTCGCCATCGGACAGGAAGTACAGCATGCGCTCCAGGTTAGAGCTAATAAGGATGTCCATCGACGGAGAGATGGTCGTGAAGAACGGACGGTTGCGGTCGTAGACGCCGGTGGTCAGGAAGTCAGCCAGCACGTTGTTCTTGTCGCTGGCCACGATGAGCTTGGCGACGGGCAGACCCATACGCTTGGCGTAGTAGCCGGCCAGGATATCGCCAAAGTTGCCGGTCGGTACGCAGAACTCCACGGCGTCGCCGGCCTCGATGGCGCCGGCGCGCAGCAGCTGCGCATAGGCGGCAAAGTAGTAGACGACCTGCGGTACCAGGCGGCCGACGTTGATGGAGTTGGCGCTCGAAAGCACCGTGCCGGCGGCCTCCAGACGCTCGGCAAGCTCCTTATCGGCAAAGATGCGCTTGACGGCACTCTGGGCGTCGTCGAAGTTGCCACGGATGCCGCAGACGGCGACGTTGTCGCCCTCCTGCGTGGACATCTGCAGGTTCTGGACGCGGCTAACCTTGCCCTCGGGATAAAAGACGGTGATGCCCGTGCCCGGAGCGTCGGCAAAACCGGCGAGCGCAGCCTTGCCCGTGTCGCCCGACGTGGCGGTGACGATCATGATGCGCTCGGCGCCGCCGTCCTTGGCGGAAGTGCGGGCCATCAGACGGGGGAGCATCTGCAGGGCGACGTCCTTGAAGGCGCTTGTAGGGCCGCCAAAGAGTTCCATCACATAGGTCTGAGGGGCGTCAACACCCGGCGCAGCGTCGAGTTTGACGAGCGGCGTAGCCTCTTCACTCGCGAACGTGCCGCGGTATGCCTCGTCGACACACGCCGAAATTTCTTCGGCCGTGTAATCATTCAGTAACATTCCCAACACATCTTGAGCGATTTCAAAGTACGATTTAGCTGCAAGCGAGCTGATATCGACCTGCTGGGTGCCGAGCTCGTCCGAGACAAACAAACCCCCGTCGGGAGCGATGCCAGTGCGGATTGCCACCTTACTTGAGCACGATAAAGTGCGTCCTCGTGTACTATGATAAGTTCCCATATAACACTGCTCCTCGGATGCCTTGGTCCCAATCGGTGAAACCATGGTATCAGAGCACGCAAAATAGGTTCGCAGAGGCTTTTAGAAAGGTAACCTCCAGCCCATGATTAAGATTGCCAAGTTTGGCGGCTCGTCGGTCGCCGACGCCGAACACTTCAAGAAGATCAAGGCCATCGTCGATGCCGACCCTGCCCGCCGTTTTGTGGTGGTTTCTGCCTGCGGTCGCCGCTTTAAGGGCGACACCAAGGTGACCGACCTGCTCTACCTGGTTAACGCACACGTTAAGTATCACGTGTCGTGCGAGGAGTTGCTCGAGGACATTGGCCAGCGCTATTTTGATATTGCTGACGAGCTGGAGCTTACCTATCCCATCCGCGAGGAGTTCGCGGCCTTTGCCGAGCGCGCCCGCTCGGGCGGTTACTCCACCGAGGAGCTCGTGAGCCGCGGTGAGTACTTCACCGCTCGCCTGATGGCCGAGTACCTGGGCCTGCCGTTCCTGGATGCCGCGACGGTCGTTGCGTTCCATCACGACGGTACGCTCAGCATGAACCGCACCTCCGAGCTGGTGCAGGAGTACGGTCAGCAGGGCGGCTTTGTTATGCCCGGTTTCTACGGCGCGACGCGTGAGGGCCAGATCAAGCTGCTCGATCGTGGCGGCGGCGATATCTCGGGCTCGATTTTGGCTAAGTGCCTGGGCGCCGACCTTTACGAGAACTGGACCGACGTCTCGGGTTTCTATTCTGCGGATCCGCGTATTGTTCCGGAGGCTCAGCCCATTGCGCGCGTTACCTACGAGGAGCTGCGCGAGCTTTCGTACATGGGCGCAAGCGTCCTGCACGAGGAAGCCGTGTTCCCCGTGCGCGAGGCAGGCATTCCGCTGGTCATCAAGAACACCAATGCGCCGCAGGACCCCGGCACCATCATTAGCGAGACGGCTGATGAAGGCGAGGCGGAGCCCATCATTACCGGCGTGACCGGCAAGCGCGGTTTTGTCGCCATCAACGTCGCCCGCGACCGCACCAAGCCCCGCGTCGGCTTTATGCGCCGTGCGCTTTCGGTGTTCGAGCGCTATGACGTTTCCGTCGAGCACATGCCCACCGGTGTCGACCGCTTTGGCGCCGTGGTGCAGGAGCGGGACGTTCACGATTCACTGTACTCGCTCGTGGGCGACATTCAGCAGGAGGTCGAGCCGCTCGAGATCGAGGTTGTCGAGGGTCTGGCACTTATCGCGACCGTCGGCCGTAACCTGCGCGGTCGTGCCGGCATCTCGGGCCACCTGTTTGGCATGCTTGGCCAGGCTGGCGTGAGCGTGCGTATGATTTCGCAGAGCTGCGACGAGATCAATATCATCATCGGTGTGGAGGAGAAGGACTTCGACCTGGCGATTCGGACCATTTACCGTGCCTTCTCCGATGAGAACGGCATTGTGAAGGTCTCCGACCTGGAGGCTCCCGCGCCGGTTGATCCCGCTCTGGCCGCGCTCAAAAAGTAGCGACTGCTCGGTAGATTTTGGGGTCATGTCTCAAAAATCTACGGCGGGGCGTTTCGTTTCGGTTTCGTTTCGACGGGGCGGGTTTCGTGCCCGCCCCGTTCTTGGATACACTGGCAACAATAATCGGCCTGCTCGGCGTGCGGGCAAAAGCCACAACCTTTAAAGGGGGAAGCATGAAACAGTACACGGTTGCTATTTTGGGCGCGACGGGAGCTGTAGGCACCCAGATGCTCGAGTGCCTCAACGAGCAGGAGTTCCCGGTCGGCAAGCTCAAGCTGCTGGCAAGTGCGCGCTCCGCGGGCAAGACCGTTGAGTTCCGCGGCGAGCAGATCGTGATCGAAGAGGCTTGTCCCGAGGCCTTTGAGGGCTGTGACATTGTGCTTGGAGCCGCCGGCGACGACATCGCGAAGGAGCTGCTGCCCGAGGCTGTCAAGCGCGGCGCCGTCGTGGTCGACAACAGCCATGCCTTCCGCATGGATCCCGAGGTGCCGCTGGTTGTGCCCGAGATCAATGCCGACGACATCAAGTGGCACCACGGTCTGATCGCCAACCCCAATTGCGCGACCATCATCGGCCTGGTTCCCACGTGGCCGCTGCATCAGCTCGCCGGCGTGAAGCGCATGATCGTCTCGACGTACCAGGCGGCTTCGGGCGCTGGCGCTCCCGGTATGGCCGAGCTCGAGGCTCAGCTGGCCGCCCTGGGCCGTGGTGAGGAGATTCCCGAGCCGCGCGCGTTTGCCGCCCAGCTGGCGAGTAACCTGATTCCGCAGATTGGTGGCGTCAAGGAGGAGGGCTTTACCTCCGAGGAGATGAAGCTACAAAACGAGGGCCGCAAGATTATGCATCTGCCCGAGCTGCGCGTGAACTGCACCTGCGTGCGCGTGCCCGTGCTGCGTTCGCACTCCGAGAGCATCACGCTCGAGTTCGAGCGTGACATTACGGTTGACGAGGCCCGTGCTGCGCTGGCTGCCGCTCCCGGCGTCAAGCTGGTTGACGATATGGCTGCCGAGGATGCGCACGACCGCTTCCCCATGCCGATGGATACGTCCGACCAAGACCTGATTTGGGTCGGCCGCGTGCGTCGCGACATCTCGAACCCCGAGGCCACGCGCGGTATTACCTTCTGGTGCTGCGGCGACCAAATCCGTAAGGGCGCGGCAACCAACGCCGTCCAGATCGCTAAGCTGCTCTGCGAGTAGTGTGACCTGTCCGGCGGGGGCCGGGCTTAGTTTTCAGAACGTCCTCGACCATGTGTGGCGCCTTGTCCTGCTCCTTCGGAGCCGCGGACAAGGCGCCACACTGGTCTGCGGAGTGTTCTGAAAACTAAGCCCGGCCCCCGCCTGCGGTGACTCGGCTGCGAGCGGCCTGCGATGGGGCCGTTGCTGGTTGGGGCCGCTGGGCTGATGTGGGGGCACGTGGTTGTTGCGGGCCCTGGTCCCGGCGGCGGCCTCGGCGCTTCGCGCCTGCCGCCTGGGGTGACTTTGGGCTTGGTGCGAATTGAGGTCTAATACTTTTCCCGTGAAGTGAACGACCTTATTTGCCGCCTGCTGCTTGGTTTCGGCATACTGCGTT
>CAVALS010000161.1:0-5634 GCA_963589385.1 Bacteroidaceae bacterium | reverse complement strand
GGTTGCAAATTCACGATTATTGGCTCGATATCCGACCGATCGCTCGACAAGCGTTGCGATGAGCGGGTTCGAGATGACAGTGCGGCCGTCCCTACGCTCGGTTGAGACGGATACCCCCTCATCGAGCTGGTCAAGGGCGGCGATAAGCGCCTCGCCCGTCCACGTACCGAATTCACGGTCACGCCAGCTGTCCGGCAACCTATCGACATGTGCCGATGCGATAACGGCACGGTTGGCAGTCAGAGGATGGACGCAGGTGTCCCACAGGCCGCTCTTCACGAGAACGGCGACGGTCCTAGCCACCCCCTCGCTCGTCTCGGGAGTTCGAGCAGGGGGAATCGACACAGATTCAAGCCAGGAGCTTTCTCCGGCGTTAAAGCGATCAGTTTCAATCTTCTTCTGTAGCGCATGGATGGCATCAAGCTTCTTGCCGATATCGCCGGAAAGGTATGCCTCGGCGCTTTCGATTTTCGATGTAATCGGGTCGCGGACGATGAGATCGCCGAGCCTTTCCTCGGCCTCGTCGGCGTCGCAGCCCAGAAGGCCTCCGATGAGTGCGAGGTCCACACCTCCCGTACGGTCATACGAGACTGCGAGGGCATCAGCCGGGGTCTCAGAGCGGTCGGGGAGGGGCGTCTGCGGGCGAACCGTGCGCTTCGAGAGCATGTCAGCCTTACGCACGAAGTTCTTCTTGGTGTCCAGCACCTCGAGGCTGAACAGGTTGATGCCGAGCGAGCAGTCGTGATAGCCCTTCTTGATGAGGATCCTGCGGTTCTTCGGGTCGTTCAGGCGGCCGTAGCGATCGGCAAATCGGTCGTAGCGGTCGTTAAGAGCCTTGATTCCGGCATCGATTGCGGCGTCAGTCGACTCGGGATCGTGCTGGAGCGAGATAAGCGCCCGTGCGGCATCTCTGAGCTCGATCATAGCGCGGGCGCGGTCCACGGCACCGCGCCCCGCGGGTTGAAAGCGTTCCACGGTATCGCCGTTGCCATACCAGATCGAGCCGCCGTCGCCCAGCGTGAACTCGTAGAGCGCCGGGTCGGTGGGGATTTTGGCGACCTCGGGGGCTGCGGACCTACCCGGCATACCCTCAAATGTATGGGCCGTAGTGCTGATCGCCTGATTTGCCAGAGCCTTCCTGGCGCCATCGGCGATCCCCGCGGCGTCAAGTCCGCTGGACAGCGAATACCCGGGGCCGTATGCGGTCATCTCGGAGCCCTGGTCTCCCACGGCGATGGATGGATTGGCTGCAAGTTCCGAGTTTACGCGGAAGCCGTCCGCGTTCATCGTTGTGTGAACCCAGGCCGGTGCGTTGTCGCGCGAAATCTCCCGCGGCTCGGCAAGTTTCCTCAGGATAACGAGGTCGCACAGCGCGCTCGTTCCGGCCTGGCTCTCAAAAGTCTCCTTGGGGAGCCGGGCCATGCCGATAAGGTCGCACTCGCGCGCAAGGTTCTCGCGAGTTGTCTCGCGGGCCTTGTCCATGGTATAGCGGCTCGTCAGCACGGCGACGATGCCGCCCGGGCGCACGGCAGCCACCGACCTCTTGATCATATAGTCATGGAGTGGGACTCCATCGATTTTGATTGCATCCGAATAGGGGACGTTGCCGATAGCGGCATCAAAAGAACCATCGGGGATCTCACATTTAGCGATATCCGCCGCGACGATCGTGTGGTCCGGGCACAGCACGCGCGCGAGACCTGCGCTCACGGGATCGATCTCCACGCCGGTGACGTGCACATCCATGCCCTCCGGAACACAGCGCATGAAGTTGCCGGTACCGCAGCCCGGCTCCAGGATCTCTGCCGTGCCCTCATCGCAGATGCCGGCGCCCCTCAGCGTCTCCCAGATTAGCTCCACGACGGGACGCGGGGTGTAGAAGGCCGTGAGGACCGTGGCACGCTGCTCCGCGAACTCATCCTCACTCAACAGCTCTTTCAGCTCTTGGGATACGGCGGCCCAGCCGCCGGTCGGATTCTGCGCAAAGGCGTTTGCGGCGCCACCCCAACCGGAGTATGCCGAAATCGCACGCGCTTCCTCGGGAGTCGCATCTCGTTCCTCGTCCATAGCCGCCTTGAGGGCGCGTAGCGCGGCTACGTTGAGCTTTGCGCGCTCCAGAGGCGTATGGCCGGCCTGGGCATCCGGGTTCAGGTATTCGTAGTTGTAGGTTGTGGCTAGAGCGTGAGCACCGTCTCGTTGAGGGCGATCTCCTCGGCCATCTTGCTGGCGCTGTCGGCTTTGCGGATGTAGTCGTCGTACCGGCACTGGGCCATCGTGAGCTGCGCGAACTCCGGTGTCGCCCCGCAGCTCTCCATGCAGCTGTCCTGGAGTTCCGCCAGCCTCGTGAGGTAGTTGCGCTCCACCGCCTTGAGATACTCCTCGGTCTCGCCGGCCGCGTCCATCCTGGCCAGCTCCTCCGGAGCGTTCTGCTCCATGAAGGAATAGCGGAGACCCCTCACGCCCTTGTACGGGTTCTTCAGCACCGACATGTGCTCCCTCCTCGGAATCGTCCTTGCGGGCGGCCCCATCGCCACCCGTTTGGCTTACATAAGATTCCAGTTGCGCCCCGAAGTCAAGAGCCAACCTCTGTTGGGCCTCCTCTTTTTCTACCGGTTTCTCAGCGTGTTCCTCATACATCGTCGGGTCATCCATGGCGAAAAGGGAAATCTGCCCCTCTGCCGCGACGAAGCGCTTCGACGTTCTCCTCGCCATGGCGCTACGCCCCCTTCCGTGCGTTATGGGATGTCCCGCGCGCTCCGGCATCGAAGGAGGCGAGCATGCTCTTCAGGCGCTTCGTCGTCATGTTTGCCGACTGGCCGCGCTCGGACGGACTTTTCTGCGCGGCTCGCGTTCTCGGCCGGCACTCGAAGCCAGCCCTTTTAAGGGCCCGGTCGATTCTATCCGTGGCACCCCTAACCTGGGCGCAAACGCGCTCGATTCGGGCGAGAAGAAGCTCTGTGTCCTCCATCGGCACGGGAACATCCAGGCCGTCATCGACCCCGTAGCGTCGAAGCGTCACGTGCGTGGCCATCGAGTCCATGCCCTCGAGATCAACGTCTTTTGAAGCCTCCGAGACCGCGTCGAGTCCGACCGCGTCGCCCTCGATCACCCTGATCGGAGCGGCCCCGGGCCATGAGGTTAGGCCCTCGAAAGCGGAGGCGGGGTAGACCGTCTCGGGTGCGAGCTCGCAATCGAGAGTCAGCTCATCCCCGACTCGCCTGGCGATAGGGACGAGGATGTCGAACCCAATCGGATGCTCTTTGATTCTGCCGCCCAGCTTATCGGCACGGGATCTACTGAGGACGGTCGAGGTATCTGCCTCTGGATGGTCCAGTTTGAAGGCCGCAAGGGCGAGGATTCCCCTCGGGCCCATCTCGGGATGCTCGGACATGGAGTCGAGAATTGCGTCCCAACCATGTGGATGTCCCAACACGGCCGCAAGTATCTCGACAGGCGCTTTGGTGTGCCTCTGCTGCATTGTTTCCTCCCCGTCTCAGTCAACTCCCATTGATGATGGGGGAGTGGAACCACAACATCCGATGCGGGAACAAGTGTTCACGGCGAATAGGAGGTCTCAAATCTATAGACTCATAATGATTCAAAATAAATCGCGGCGCCGTACGGCGCGCCTATGCCTCGAGTCTCATAGAAGGATGCGTTTCGGAGATCGGAAAAGTAATAGGTCCCCGATGTTTTTATGCCATCCGAATCGACAGGCGCGCACCCGCTCCCCATTACTGCATGATTGTCACGAGGATTACATCCAGAGCTCCACGCACGCCCAGCTTCGGCAATAATCTCGTCCTTACAGTAGCTACCGTTATGAAAGAACGCGAAATGAGGAGCGGTGCCCCCAAACTCCTCGCCCAATTCAATTACGCCGACATTTTTACATTTGACAGCGTCATCGTCCGTGCCAAGGACAATCCAATTCGACGGAATTAGCGCATAGGCGCCACCGCTAAGCTCGATACGCCTAAGCTCATCCGGTACGCCGTCCTGCTCATAGTATGAGGAGAAATGTTCGTGAAGGCGTTTTAACTGACTTCGTGTGGCCTCCAAATCGCTCCACATCATTTCCCGCGATCCGTCCTGCGGAAGAAGCTTCATCTCCTTTTTAATTACCCTGATCTGCTCTGTACAGGCCACATCGACCGTCTTAGCAACTCTTGGTTGGAGCCCCATAGCGATATTGGCGATGTAGTCTATGGCCTCGCCAGGTGTCCGGAGAGAGTCAGGGGTTGCCTGCATCAACCCATCTAAGGCGGCCTTGGTATCCACCTCAATCGTAGTGCCGATTTTGACCTTATTCATCTTGGCGCCATGTTGCGGCAATCTTGCCATAGCTCATCCATTCTCAATCTATGTTTTCGTTGATTTGGCATCCGACGATAGGTGGAGTTACAACCGGAAGGCCGATTCTTTAGTCCGGCACCTTATCGGCGCCCTCATCCGTAGTTTTGGGAGCCGAGGCAATCTCCGCGAGCCTCGTGAGCCCAGAGGCGATCTCCACCGCGTCCGCACCCAGCAGCCAATCGGCGGGCACACCGAACGTCCTCGAGAGGGCCTTGAGAGAGACAGCGGAGGGCAGCCTGACGCCCGTTAACCAAAGGCCAATCGAGCGCGTCGATTGACCGATCATGTCCGCAAGCTCATCCTGACCGATACCCGTCATCCTCATGAGGGCGGCCAGGCGCCTGCGAAAAAGCAGCAGGGACGGTTCGGTTGTGTACGGTCCGGGCGCGTTCTTCATCTCGATCAGTACGTCCCGACGTTGAAGCCCTCGCCCTTGGTGTAGTCGACGGTCAGGGGGATCTCCGTCTCGTTGGGGAAATAAGCTCGGATGATCCAGTAGGGGATATCTGAGCCATCGGGGCCCATTCCCGTGTTGACGCCGCTCGACTCGATAAGGGTCTTCTCGGGAGCGCCGTATTCAGAGGTCAGGGAGGTGAGGTACCTTGCGACCACGTCCTGGAAGCCAGCCTGGGTCATCTCCTCGGGGAGGTTGTCGGGGACGGCAACGATCGACGGATCGACCTGAATCGTATCGCCCTGCCCATCCGCGGCGCCTTCCGATTCGTCATCCGTGCCAAAGCCATCGGTATCGACCGCACCGTCGGAGGCAGCCGGGGATTCCACTGCCGAGTTGTCATCTGTCCTGCCAGTGGGCGGAAAGAGCGCGAACGCGACGTTGATTGCGATGCAGACAATGATGATGCCCACGCAGGCGAGGATAATCCCCTTCGAATCCAGCTTCTTTCCCTTTTTGTACATGGTGATCTTCCCTTTCCATTGTCCGTTATTTGAGTTCGACCCCGCCTATCCAACCCCAGTAGACGCCTGAGCCTTTACCGTAGAAGGCAATGAACTCATCGAGCGTCTTGGTGGTAATCGCACCCTCGTTGCTCATGACCTTGCCGTCACCGACATAGATGCCGACATGGCCATAGAGAAGGCCCGGGCTGCCGGTGCCGGGATGGCTCGCATCGCCGACGATCATGCCGACCTTGAGGTCCGCAGGATTGTTGCTGTGGCACCATGCCTTGACCATGTCGCAAGCGTTTCCACCGAAGGTGCCGACACCCGCCGCCTTGCTATATTAGTATTAATACTAATAGGTGGAGTTGGCTATAT
>CAVALS010000160.1:0-5649 GCA_963589385.1 Bacteroidaceae bacterium | reverse complement strand
TTCCGGCTCGTGCGGAATCTACGAAAAACTAATCCGCGCCGCCCGGCCAGGTCCGACGAGCCACGTTACCGAGCCGCCAGGATGGCGTCGATGAGCGTCAGTACGCCCCCGTCGTTGTTGCTCGGAATGCGCCACTTGGCGTGCGCGTTCATATGCTCCTCGGCGTTGTCCACGATAAAGCTGTGACCGACGCGCTCCAGCATGGGGATGTCGTTGTAGGTATCACCCACGGCGGCAGCATCGGCAATATCGATGCCCAGGTGCTCGCACAGGTGCGCGACGCCGGCGCCCTTGTCGACGCCCAGGTTCATAAAGTCGATCCACTCGCGCCCGGCGTTGGTGACGTAGAGCTTGTCCGAGAACTCGGGGCTATAGGTCTCGCGGAAAGCGGGCTCGGCGTCGTAGCCGGGGAAGAAGACCGAAATCTTGTTGGACTCGAAATCAATGCCCTCAAAGCTGTCGACGTAGTTGATTGTGTTGTAGTAGACGCTGATCTCGTCGTGGTATTGATGGTCGCGGGCAAGCACGTAGAACTCGTCGAAGCAGCACAGGACGGGGACAGCGCGAGGATCCTCCGAGGCACGGTTCAAGACCTGCTGATACAGCTCCACGTCAATATTGCTCTTATAGATATAGCTGCCGCGATAGATCACGCACGCTCCGTTGTCGGGACAAAAGGCGAGGCGGTTCTTGATGCCCTCGAACATCTCCTCGAGCTTGGGGGCGGGACGTCCGCTGGCGGGGCAGAATACGATGCCTGCGTCGGCGAGCTTGTCCAGACGCTCGTCGAGACCCTGGGGCAGCACGCGCTCGTCGGTCAGCAGCGTCTTGTCCATATCGACGGCGAGAATCTTAATGTTGCCGATGTTGGCGTCCGATTCGTAAGTTTGCATAAAAATGCGCCTTTCGTTTCGAGATTGTTTCAGACGTTATAACCATCAACTAGTAGTCGAGCGTATTTTCGCAGGAATGGTGCGTATTTGCACTGCAATTCACAAACTAATGAAAAAACTTTTCAGAAATTTGAATTTGTCGCTTGCGCAGCGTGCACTTTATCGTAATATAGCGAACATCGAAAACGGAGACGGCAAAAGAGCCGCTTACCGAGGAAAAGGTACCGTTTGCGATATTTGAATTGCGCCCGGCGATGCGTGAAAGGAGAGGCAGATGCAGTTCGTAAAGATCATCACCACTGCAGACAATGCCATCCGACGCCAGCGCGCAATTTCCCGACGACGATAACAATCGTCTCTGTCCGCATGGGGCGCAATGCCTCAACAGAGTCATTTTGAGGTCGTTGGGTTTAAGCACGACATAGCCGCATGTTTCTAGGGCATGCCTGTGATGCATTCTGCTGAATAACCTGATATTGCACGGTTTATGACCTCAAGGTGACTTGCAACTGACCGATGTTCTAACTAGCTACCAAGGGCGAAAGGAAACAGCCATGAGCAAGGAAAAAGTCGTTCTCGCATATTCCGGTGGTCTTGATACATCCGTATGTGTCAAGTGGCTCCAGGACGAGAAGAATCTCGATGTCGTTTGTGTCTGCGGCAACGTGGGCCAGGAAGAGACCGGACTGGATGCCAAGAAGCAGAAGGCGCTCGACTTGGGCGTTCTCGATTGCCAGGTGCTCGACCTGCGCGACGAGTTCTCCGATGAGTTCCTGACTAAGGCCATCGCAGCAAACTCCATGTACGAGAACAAGTATCCGCTGCTCTCCGCCCTGTCTCGCCCGCTGCTTGCCAAGAAGCTTGTTGAGGTCGCCCACGAGTTTGGCGCGACCTACGTCGCCCACGGCTGCACCGGCAAGGGTAACGACCAGGTTCGTTTTGAGGCTGCCGTCAAGGCCCTCGACCCCGAGCTCAAGGTTATCGCCCCGGTTCGCGAGTGGGACCTGAAGTGCCGTCCCGACGAGGTCGCCTATGCCCACGCCCACAACGTGCCGGTTCCCGAGGGTGCCAACGACAACCCCTACTCCATCGACGACAACCTGTGGGGTCGTGCCATTGAGTGCGGCCACCTGGAGGATCCCTGGAACGAGCCGCTCGACGACGCCTGGGTTATGACCAAGAATCCCGAGGACACGCCCGACACCCCGACCTACACCGAGATTGAGTTTGAGGCCGGCAAGCCCGTCGCCGTCGACGGCAAGAAGATGAAGCTGTCCGAGATCGTCATCGCTCTCAACAAGATCTCCGGCGACAATGGCTTTGGCCGTCTCGATCTGGTTGAGGATCGTCTGGTGGGCCTCAAGAGCCGTGAGTGCTATGAGGTTCCCGGAGCCCTGACGCTCATCACCGCCCACAAGGCGCTCGAGGACATCTGCGTCGAGGGCGACCTGCTCAAGACCAAGATCAAGCTCGAGCAGGATTGGGCCACCGCCGTGTACAACGGCCAGTGGTACAGCCCGCTCAAAAACGCGCTCGATGCCTTTATGGCCGATACCCAGAAGTTCGTGACCGGCACTGTCCGTCTGAAGTTCTTTAAGGGCAACTGCCATGTCGTCGGCCGCAAGAGCCCCTTCAGCCTCTACGACTACGGTCTGGCTACCTACGACCGCGACACCACGTTTGACGAGAAGGCCAGCGCCGGCTTTATCGAGATCGATACGCTGTCGCTCAAGACGTGGGCAAAGGTCCAGGGCCCCAGCTCTGCTGCCGCCCAGGCCTAGCACCTCCTTCCCTTGGTATCCGCGCGGCCCATCCGCGTTATACATAACGGGCGCACGGGGTCCCTACCTTTCGTTATGCTTGCTGACACTTCTTAACATCGGTGGCCCCTACGTTCCGCCCGCATATATGATGCCGCGTCTGCGGCTGAGTCCGAGCCCCGCCGGGGTTGTCCGGCGGGGCTCCTTCTATCAATTTGGCGGCTCTGCGCCTATATATATGAGGAGTATCCATTATGTTCAATGCTATCGCGCATGCTTTACTTGCCCTCGCGCCCGAGTTCGATGCTGCAAGGGTCGAGGACGTCCCTATGAGCCTGAAGGCCTGGATCGATGGTTCGCAGGGCAACATCCGGAGGGAGACGTTGGGCGCCAAGTGCATGGCGCGTCACTTCTTTGCAAATTAGCTACATGGCTCCGCACACGGTGGGGAATGTGTAAAACTAGCGGTTGAAAAATCGCTTTAGCGATATGGCGCATTGCTTTGGGCGCTTGTTTTGGTATTTGAAGAAAGGGGACGGTTCCATGGCTCTTTGGGGCGGTCGTTTTGAGGCAGGCGTGGCCGAGGTCACGCAGGAGTTTGGCGCGTCGTTGCCGGTCGACAAACATCTCTATAAGCAGGACATCGCCGGATCTAAGGCACATGCCAAGATGCTGGCGGCCCAGGGCATTATCAGCGCCGAGGACGAGCAAGCGATTGCCGAGGGTCTGACCGGAATCGAACAGGATATCGATGCCGGCAACTTCACCTTCGACATCAACGACGAAGACATTCATATGTCCATCGAGAGCGAGCTGACGCGTCGCATCGGCGAGGCCGGTAAGCGCTTGCATACCGGACGTTCGCGCAACGACCAGGTGGCGACCGACACACGCCTGGGCGTCAAGGCGCTGGCCAAGGAGCTCATGGAGGCCAATCTTGAGCTGCGCCATGTGCTGGTGGATGCGGCCAAGAAGTACGACAAGGTGATTCTGCCGGGCTACACGCACATGCAGCACGCTCAGCCCGTGCTGCTGTCGCATCATCTGCTGGCGTATTCCTGGATGTTCGCGCGCGACTTTACACGCCTGAAGGCAGCCTTTGATGCCGCCGACAACTGCCCGCTGGGTGCTGCCGCGCTTGCCGGCACGAGCTATCCACTCGATCGTCAGATGACGGCTGCCGAACTTGGCTTTGCGGGCGTGATTCCCAACTCGCTCGATGCGGTTTCCGACCGTGATTTCCTGCTTGATCTGCATTACGCCGGCTCCGTCATGGCCATGCACCTGTCGCGTCTTTCCGAGGAGATCGTGCTGTGGTCGAGCTCCGAATTTGGCTTTATCACGCTTTCCGACTCGTACTCCACCGGCTCGTCCATCATGCCGCAGAAGAAGAATCCCGACTTTGCCGAGCTTATCCGCGGCAAGAGCGGTCGCGTGTACGGCAACCTGGTGCAGTTGCTCGTGACCATGAAGGGGTTGCCGCTCGCCTATAACAAGGACTTGCAGGAGGACAAGGAGGGCGCGCTCGATACCGCCCATACGCTCATGCAGTGCCTGTCCGTTATGGCCGGTATGATTTCGACCTGGACCGTCAACGAGGATGCCATGGCGCGCGAGTGCGGCGTGGGGCACCTTGCCGCTACCGATGTTGCCGATTACCTGGCCAAGCGTGGCCTGCCGTTCCGCGAGGCACACGCCGTGGTGGGCCATTTGGTCCTGATGTGCGAGAAGCGCGGCTGCAATCTTGAGGACCTGCCGTTTGAGGTGTTCCAGGAGGCAAGCCCGCTCTTTGAGCACGACATTACCGAGGCGCTCGACATCCCGTCGATTGTCGCCGCGCGCACGACCGAGGGCGGTACCGCCCCTGCCGCCGTTGCCGTGCAGCTGCAGCGTGCCGAGGCACAGCTCGTGGCCGACGAGGGCGTGTTCGGATCGTTGGCCAAGGTCGTCGAGATGGGCCACGGGATAAAGTAAGGGTTTGGCCGAAGCCGTTTTTGCCATTTATTGAGGAATCGTATTTTGCTTTACGGGCGTCTGCTGATGTGGGCGTCCGTATTTTGTTGCTATGGGGGAGGGGCTTGTCGAGAAGTTCTGTAGGACCTTTGGGCAGGTTGTGAAGGGGGTACGTTCGCGGGCGGCAACCGACCGTCTGCTCTGCTCGATGCGGTTGATGGGCAGTCGGATGGTACTCTAATCGAGCTTCGAAACAGAAGTGACACATATGGAACGCTTCAATAAATTGCAACGTTTCAATAAACAGCTTTTTGTTTAACTGCAGCTAAAACTCTGTTACGATGCAGTCCAGGCGGGTGCCGGAATGGGACTTGGGCACGCGCGAACCTACTTGAAAGGCTACCTTATGGCTATCGAGAAGACCTTCATCATGATTAAGCCCGACGCCGTGCGCGACCGCAAGATCGGCGAGATTGTTGCTCGCATCGAGCGCAGCGGCCTTGTCATCGAGCGCATGGAGATGACCACGCTCGAGCGCGCTACCGTCGAGGAGCACTACGCCCATCTGGCCGACAAGCCCTTCTTTGGCGGTCTCTGTGACTTTATGACGAGCGGTCCGGTCGTCAAGATGGTCGTTTCCGGTCTCTCCGCTGTTGCTAAGATGCGCACCCTCATGGGCGCTACTAATCCGCTTGACGCTGCTCCTGGTACCATCCGCGGCGACTTTGCCGTCGATGTCAACGCCAACGTGATCCACGGTTCCGACTGCCTGGAGAACGCCGAGATCGAGATCAAGCGCTTCTTTGGCTAAACCAGCTTTGACTCCTTAAAGCTGTTAGCGTGTGGCTTGGGCGCCGCGGGACTCCATCCGCGGCGCCCTTTTATTATAAAATCTATGAAGGGGCCCGCTCGGACATGTGTTCCGAGCGGGCCCCTGCTGTTAGCTTGTGGCACTGAATAGTTTAGGCTTCGTCGACGATCTTAAGGCCGCGCGTGTGATCGATCTCGTTGAGGAGGTTAACGCGACGCTCGTGACGACCGCC
>CAVALS010000159.1:0-5702 GCA_963589385.1 Bacteroidaceae bacterium | reverse complement strand
GCCCTGCCAACGAAGAACCGACGCACGCCTACAACGTTGTCTCTGGGATGTGCGATGCCTGCGCTGACAGGTGTGGCGGCACGTTGTGCCAGGCGAGGGCGCTCCACAGCATCTGCTACCGCATTCACTCCCTGCTCGCGGGTGATGGCGAATGAGCTGCTATTTCTGCGGTGGTTCGCGTATCGCGTCCATCCACTCTGCGCCTCGCCAAGACGTCCGAAGCTGGTCTGTGGGTTCCATGGCCCTGACGCGCCGATACGACGGCGAGCCGATCGTCAGGGTCGAGCTGAATACCAGCGTGGAGCTCGACGTCTCAGTCAACGGCTCGTGCGGAGAGACCGTCGGCGCCGACGTGTCGGCGACCGCCTACATCGAGGACATCAAGTACTGCCCGTTCTGCGGAGAGGAGCTTTAAGTGAACGAGAACTATAAGGATTTGAAGGCATATCTGCTCAACGAGATCGCCGAGGACGCGCGCGGCGTTCTGAATGCCATTGAGGGCAAGGAGGCGGACAAGGTCGATGACGAGGAGGTCCTCTGCTTCTGCCATAGTCTTGCAGTCTCGATGACTACGCTGGAGACCGTCGCAATGGTCGGCAGGCTCGTGCCTTGGTTTTTGGAGGATGAGAGAGCATGACCTTTAACGATGCCGAGTTCAAGGCGTGCCCCAAGTGCGGGGTCGAGCCCAAGGTGGAGGACGTGCGCGAGCGCTCGCTGGACCGTCCCAATGTGATGAGCGTGACGTGCCCCTCCTGCGGGATGTCCAACAGAATCGCGTGGGGGAGCTTGATGGCGACGCCGCAAAAAGAGGCCGTCTCCATGCTTGCGGACAGTTGGAACAGCCGGTGATTCGCTCGGCGGTGGAGCTGTTCCGCGTGACCGCCTGGCGCATGGTGCCCGATCTGGTGTCGGGTCCCGCGCGCCGGGCGCTCGTTCACGGCCGGGCAGACGCGCCGAGCGTGTCGGCGAGGGAGATCAGGGATTCGGAACGAAGGGCGAGGGCGCTGCAGCGCGACCGCGCCCGCGCACTCAAGAGGTCGAGGAAGGCGAAGCGATGAGGTTGTTTGAGAAGCTGTGGCGGATAATCATCGAGAACCGGCGAGTGCGCAAGAGCATCGAGGCGCGCCGCGCCCGCAGGTGCAGGAGGTCGATGAGATGACCGTTATGTGGGACGTGCAGGAGAGGACGTGCGCGGTCTGCGGGAGGGTCTTCATCCCGCAGGCGCCGAAGGCCAAGTACTGCTCGGAGGAGTGTCGGCGAAAACACGAGCAGGACCGTGCGAGGGAAGCGAGGCGCAAGGGTTCCAAGCCCAAGCGCGACAGGGTCGACCGCTACCTGGCGCCCACGGGCCCGGCGCACGACGAGATTATGGCCATGCGCCGCGAAGTCGCTATGAGATATTGAGTTTCCGCAGGTAGATATATAATTAAGGCCGCTGGCGTTGGAGCGCCGGCGGCCTTTGGCAAAGACGCCTCCCGGCATCCTCTATGTGGCGTAGAGCATGGTACCACGCGGGAGGTCACATGGATGCACGTGAATATTTGGAGACTGTACGGGCCGCCCAGCGCGGCATCGACCGCAGGCTGGCGGTCATCCAGTCGATGCAGGCGCGCGAGCAGGTGCGCGCCCAGCGCTACGACGCCGTGGGCAAGGGCGCGCACGGCACAGACTTCATGAGGTCCACCGACGACCGCATAGACTACGAGCGCCGCAGCGGCGCCGAGCTGTCCGAGCTGCGGCATGAGGTGGAGCGGGGCCGAGAGTTGTGCGCGGGCGTGCGCTCGGCCAACCCGGGCAAGCGCTGGGGCGACGTTCTGGAGCTGCGCTACTGCGAGGACCGCACACTGCAGGAGATCGCGGGGACGCTGGGCGTGTCAGTGAGGTCCATACAGGCGGACCTGTCTGCGGCTCTTGACTGGGTGAACCTAACCGGCCTCGCCCGTGCGCGACAAGGGCGAGGAGCTGCCGAGATATAGCTTAATGATAGCTAAGATTTATATAGTAATAACTATTAGTATATGCTAATATATAGTTGTCAATAGAAAGAAGGTGACATGCAGAGACGCGAACTGGTCCGCATCCTCGAGGAAGCTGGCTTTATCTCCAAGGGCGGCACCAACCACGAGAAGTTCGTCAAGGGCGACAAGCTCGTGCTGGTGAAGCGCCACAGGGAGATCGAGGACCAGATAGCCAAGAGGATTCTGAGACAGGCGGGGCTTCGTTAGCCCCGCCCCTTTGGGGCTACGTCTTGCATCACCCACGTAAAGGAGACTTAAATGGTTTACGTATGGGAATTCGAATTCTTTGATTCTGGCGGCATGGTCGATGCCGTGCCGTGCGGTTCGCTCGGCGGTGGCGGCACGTTCGGGTCCGACTTGAACGATGCCGTCGCCAGTGCGGCGGACTTTCTCGCCTGCATGGTCGACGACCACCTCATGGGCGGGGTCGACCTTCCCGCGCCCGACTTCGGCCATGAGCCGCAGAACGGGGGCAAGATCATCGCCGTCGCCGTCAGCCGCGAGCTCGGTGACATTCCCGCCATCACCGCAGCCTATGCCGCCCGTATGCTCGGCGTCAGCTCTGCGAGGGTGTCGCAGCTGATAGGCGCGGGGCTGCTCGAATCGTGGAGGGACGGCACCAAGCGCATGGTGTCCAAGGCCTCCGTCGAGGCCAGACTCGCCGATTCGCCCAAGGCCGGGCGCCCGAAAGAGGCTCCCGTCGCCGTATAATACAGGTGCTGGTTCGCGTCAGCATGTCGGCCCCGATCGCCATGTGCGGTCGGGGCCTTTCTTTTGGTTCGCTATTGCGTGTCATTGCGCGTGATTGCCAACTATTGCATGTGATTGCCAGCTATTGCGCGTGTTTGCCAACAATTGCGCGTGATTGCATATGATTGCGCGTGATTGCGTGCCGTTGCACGTTGTGATTGAGATATAACTAGGGTGTCGATTCGCAGCGCCGCCCGCGCGGCTTGCGGGTCGGATGTGCGTGGAAGCACAGATGAGTGGCCGGGGTTCCCTTCAGCAGTTCAGGGATCCCGGCCTTTCCATTAAGCAACAACCTAATGAGGTGGGTCCGTGGTCACACGCGAGACTATCGTCCGCGCCGCAAGCCGGTACGACACCGTCGTGGCGTGGGCATTCCGGCGCGCGCTGGGCATCGCCCGATGCGCGGTCAGGCGCAAGGGCGCCGGCGCCGGCAAGTCCGTCGAGCGCCTGCGCTACGCGGGGCTCGAGGAATGCATGGCCAACCGGGGCCGCTCTCCCGTGGAGCGCTAGCCGTGGCCACCAAGACACGCTACGCCAACGGCCACGCCCGCCGGCAGGTGCGCGCCTGGCTCAGGGCGCAGGGCCTGCCGTGCCACATCTGCGGCGGGGCCATCGACTACACGCTGCCCGCCGGCCATCCCATGAGCTTCGAGGTGGACGAGATCGTGCCCGTTTCCAAGGGCGGCTCGCCCGTCGACCGCGCGAACGTCGCGCCGGCCCACAGGATCTGCAACGAGCGGCGCGGCAACAAGAGCCTCGCGTCTTTGAGCAAGCGGATATCGCCCCGCCCCCGCGACGTGGGCTGCTCGACCTCGCTGCCGTGGTGAGCCGACCCTGGGGGATGGCCCCCTCCCCGGGGGCCGAAGGCTCGCCCCCCGGCATTGCGCCTTTTTTGCGCAGGCCCTAAATCCGAGTCCATACCGGGAGGTGCATGGAATGTCCGCAAAGTCCACGAAGCCGAGGGGCAAGCCATGGACCGCAGGCGAGCGTGAGTTCGTCAAGAACGCGTACCCGGCGCTCGGACCTGCGGCTATCGCGAAGAAACTCAAGAGGTCACGCTCGGGCGTGTGCGCGCTCATCAAGAGGATGAAGGAGAGCGGCGAGATCGCAACCGGCGAGTCCACGGGGGAGTCCGTGGGCTCTGGCATCTCGGCGCCCCCGGCCGACGGCCCGGACGGCCGCCAGGACACGCTCGGCAGGCTCCGGTGGGTGCGGCAGATCATCGAGCGGCAGCTCTACGACGCCGAGCCCAGCCAGGCGGCCAGGCTCGCCAAGGAGTACCGCGAGACGCTCGACCAGATTGAACGAATAGAGGGGGCCGGTGAGGACGGTGGCGACGATGTCATCATCAACGCCGTCTCGATCCTGCGCGACGTCCTCGGCTAAACCGAGGCTGCGCCTCGTCCAGCCCTACGAGAGGTCCCTCGGCCCGCTCGCGGTCGAGCTCGCCCCGACGATGGGCTACGACCTCGTGCCGTGGCAGGAGCAGCTCGCCCACGACATCGGCGCTGTGGACGCGAGCGGCAAATGGGTCCATCCCCGCGTCGGCATTTCCATCCCGCGCCAGCAGGGCAAGTCCGTCGACCTCATCGTGTGGGTCGCGGTCATGGCGGCGCTGGCCGGCTACAAGGTGCTGTGGACCGAGCACAACTACTCCACGACCATGGAGATGGTCGACCGCTTCCGCAAGATCTTCGGGCGCCGCCCCGGCGACACGTCCGAGGGAATACCGCGCTGGCGCAAGCTCCTGGTCGAGATCTGCTCGCAGACCGGCCAGGAGTGGATGCGGTTCAGCTCCGGCGGCGTCATCCAGTTCTCGACGAGGACCAAGTCCTCGCGCCTGGGTTTCTCGTTTGACATCGTCATCTACGACGAGGCCCAGGAGCTCACGGGCATCCACACCCAGGTCATCAACCCGACCACGACGTCTGGCGCGAAGCACAACCTGATGCTCGTCTACGCCGGCACGCCGACCCGCGCCGGCAATCCCGCCGAGGTGTTCAAGAACCTTCGGCAGCAGGCGTGGGAGGGCGGCGAGAAGGCGTCCGACCTGCTCTGGCTGGAGTACGGCGTCGAGGAAATCGGCGACATCTGGGACGAGAACCGCTGGCCGGAGGTCATGCCCTCGCTCGGATACCACGCCGACATCCGCGCCATCCGCACCGGTATGAAGGACATGGACGAGCTGGGTGCCGCCCAGGAATACCTGGGCTACTGGCTGCCCCCGCAGACGCAGGTTGAGCCGCCCGTCATCGGCGCCGCCGCATGGGGCGAGTGCCTCGTGGAGAGCGGCCCCGAGCTGACCGACAGCTGCAGGATCTGCGCCGGCGTGAGGTTCAGTGCCGACGGCTCGACCGTCGCTGTGGCATGCGCCGTGCGTCCGCCCGGCTCGCCGACCGTGCACGTGGAGCTGCCCTTCTGCGAGGACCCGGAGCCCAGCACGGACTGGCTGGCCTACTGGATCGCCGCGAGGGCGGGCAGGTACGCCTGCGTCGCCATCGACGGCAAGGCGGGCGCCGGCGCCCTGTGCGACAGGCTCGCGGGCATGGGCATGCCCAAGGGCTACATCCTGCGCCCGAGCACCGACCAGGCCGTGACCGCCGCGAGCCTCATCTCGTCCGGCGCGAAGGCGGGCTCGGTCACGCACATCGCGTGCCCGGCGCTCGACCTGTCGGCCGAGACGTCCCCCAAGCGCAAGATCGGCTCCGGAGGCGGCTGGGGCTTCGGCGGGGACAACGCCGCGCCCATCGAGGCCGCGGGGCTGGCGCTGCTCGCGCTCAGCACATCGAAGAGAAAACCCGGAATGAAGGCGAGGGTCACTTGATCTCGATACCTTACGCCGTGGCGTCCGCCGACGGCCTGCTCGAGGAGGACCGCGAGACGGTGCGCTGCCTGCTCAACAGCTGGCAGACGCACTACAGGGGCAACCTCCTG
>CAVALS010000158.1:0-5709 GCA_963589385.1 Bacteroidaceae bacterium | reverse complement strand
TCAGGGAGGCGGGGCTGTCCCTCCCGGAATCGTCCAAATAGGTGTTGCCAATCCACTGTGCGGGGCCTGACGAATCAGGCCCTCACACCGGCGTGGCTCGCAACCAAACGCTTCCATCTTGAAACACGGGGAGTAAATGGCGAAATCGCAGGTGAAAGGGAGTAAAACGGCAAAGAAAAAGCCTCCGTCCCAACGCGGGAACGGAGGCTCAATTTTCGTATTTACTCACCGTCGTCGCTGGCGGCTTTGCCGTGACTCTCGTACGAAACGAAACTCAGCGGCACAGTGCGGCACTCAAAAGTGCAGGTCAGAACCCTATCGGCCTACTCCCACTCGATGGTCGCGGGCGGCTTGGACGTGATGTCGTAGCACACGCGGTTGGCGCCGGGGACCTCGGCAACGATGCGGCCGGAGATGCGGGCCAGCACGTCGTAGGGCAGCTTGGCCCAGTCGGCGGTCATGGCATCGCTGGACTCGACGGCACGCAGGATGATCGGGCGCTGATAGGTGCGCTCGTCGCCCATAACGCCGACGGACTTGATGTCGGGCAGGACCGCGAAATACTGCCAGCAGCTGTGCTCGGAGTTGCGCTCGCCGGTCTGCTCAAACAGGCGCTGGTTGTAGGCGTCGAGCTCCTCGCGCACGATGGCGTCGGCGTTCTTGAGGATCTCGAGCTTCTCCTTGTCGACCGCACCGATGACGCGGATGGCCAGACCCGGGCCCGGGAAAGGCTGACGGAACACGATGTGAGCCGGCAGGCCCAGTGCCAGGCCAAGCGCGCGGACCTCGTCCTTAAAGAAGTGGTCGAGCGGCTCGATAAGGTCGAAGTGCACGCCCTCGGGGAACGGGATCAGGTTGTGATGGCTCTTGATGGTGGCCGTCTTGCCGCCCGTCTTGCGAGCGCCGGACTCGATGATGTCGGGGTAGATGGTGCCCTGAGCCAGGTACTTGACCGGCTTGCCATCGGTCTCGAGCTGCTGCGCCACGGCGAAGAACTCTTTCCAGAACTGCGTACCGATGATGCGGCGCTTCTCCTCGGGCTCGGTCACGCCGGCCAAAAGCTCGGCATAACGGTCCTCGGCGTGGACGTGGATAAAGTCGACATCGAACTGCTTGGTGAAGACCTCCTCCACCTGCTCGGGCTCGCCCTTGCGCAGCAGGCCGTGGTTGATGAACACGCAGGTCATCTGCTTGCCCACGGCGCGAGCGCCCAGCGCAGCCACGACGGAGGAGTCGACGCCACCGGACAGGGCAAGAATCACGCGGTCGTCGCCGACCTTCTCGCGGAACTCGGCCGTCATGGTCTCGACCAGGTTGTCCATGCTCCAGTTGGGCTCCAGGCCGCAGATCTCAAACAGGAAGTTGCTCAGCAGCTGCTGACCGTACTCGGAGTGCTTGACCTCGGGGTGGAACTGCGTGGTGAAAATCTTGCGCTCGACGCACTCCATGGCGGCAACCGGGCACACGTCGGTGCTGGCGGTAACGGTAAAGCCCTCGGGCACCTCGGAAACGGCATCGCGGTGGCTCATCCACACAGTCTGCTCCATGGGCGTGGAGTTAAAGAGCTTGGCGCCGGCCGTGCGCGTGATGGTGGCGCGGCCGTACTCGCCCACCTCGGAGTGGCCGACCTTGCCGCCGAGCGTCACGGCCGTGATCTGATGGCCGTAGCAAAAGCCCAGGACGGGAAGGCCCAGGTCAAAGATGGCGGGATCGATAGACGGAGCGTCCTCGGCATACACGGAAGCCGGGCCGCCGGAAAGGATGAGCGCAGAGGCGTTCATCTCGCGAATCTCGTCGGCCGAGATGTCGCAGGGGACGATCTCGGAATACACGTTGAGGTCGCGGACGCGACGGGCAATGAGCTGACCGTACTGCGCACCAAAGTCGAGTACGAGGACCTTTGCGGAAGCCTTTTGATCCATGGTTCCCCCTCTTGTTGGCGGGGAGCCGGTGCCCACCCGCGTGAATGAACGAAAATAACCTCCATAGTGTACACGTTATATGGGGTTTCTCGCCCCTCGCAGCCATCAGCGCACGGCAAACGCACGACCTGGGCTCCTATTTGGCGGCAATTGAAGTGTTACCAAACGTTACAGATGATGTAATACGTTTGAACATTGGACGCCCTGTGCCACAATACTGCCGAACGACTCCGCCTCTGCGGCGGCAAATACGATAGGAATACCAGCATGAAGCGCATCCTTCTCATCGCCACGGGCGGCACCATCGCATCGACCGAGGACGGCAACGGCCTCTCCCCCGCCCTGACCGGTGAGGAGCTCGCCCAGAGCGTCCCCGAGATCTCGGGCCTCTGCGAGCTCGACGTCGTGCAGCCCATGAACATCGACAGCACCAATATGCGTCCCAGTGACTGGATGCGTATCCGCGACGTCATCGTCAAGGGCTATGCCGACCACGACGGATTCGTGATTCTACACGGCACCGACACCATGAGCTACACCGCGGCGGCGCTTTCCTATCTGATTCAGGACAGCCCCAAGCCCATCGTGCTCACCGGCTCGCAAAAGCCCATGGGCAATCCCTTTACCGACGCCAAGCTCAACCTGTACCAGAGCCTGCTCTATGCGCTCGACGAGCATTCGCACGATGTGTCGATTGTGTTTGGTGGCGTCGCCATTGCCGGCACGCGCGCCCGCAAGCAGCGCACCATGAGCTTTAACGCGTTCATTAGCGTCAACTATCCGCCCATTGCCTACATCCGCAACGACCGCATTGTGCGCAACGGGCTTCACGGCACCCATCAGGGCGAAAACCCGGTGCGTTTCTACGACAGTATTGACCCGCGTGTGTTTGTCCTTAAGCTCACGCCCGGCGTGAACCCGGGCATCCTGGACGCCCTAGCCGATAGCTACGATGCTGTAATTCTTGAGACCTTTGGCATTGGCGGTATTCCCGAGTTTGGCGAGTCCGGCGAGTCATTCCAAGAGGCAATTTTCCGCTGGGTCGATTCGGGTCGCACCGTCGTTATGACCACGCAGGTCCCCGAGGAGGGCCTTGACCTGGGTGTTTATGAGGTCGGTCGTGCCTACGCCGATCATCCGGGTATTTTGCGCGGCGATGACATGACCACCGAGACGCTCGTAGCCAAGACCATGTGGGCACTCGGCCAGTCACGTGATGCGGCCGAGATTCAGCGCCTGTTCTACAGCCAAGTCAACCACGACCGTATCCCAATGGCGTAATCTCTAAGGCAGCTCCACTTATCGCAACCTTAAACGACAGGTGGTCCCCCTCGGGCCGTGCAAAAATCGGAGTATTCTGCAATTTTTCCGCCGGAGGCATAGAATCGGCCGATTGTTAGACGAACTTTTAGGACGTAGGTTCCGGCTAGTAAATATTTATTCCTCATTTTTATTTAGTATGTGGATTAACTACTGCCAAAAAGGCAAAGCCAGCCGCTCGGGATACCATCTACGGCCGAACTGGTGCTGAATACTCGCGATTTTGCACATCGCAACCAGGGGGACCCGCCCAAAGAGCGTCAAATACAGCGGGGGAACGCCCTATTCGATGCCCTCGAGAAGCTCTGACACCGTCATGCCGAGTGCGGGCGCGATCTTAAATAGAACCCTGAGCGTGAAATTTGCCGTCCCACCTTCGATTCGGTCGAGGTAGGGTCGGCTGATTCCCGTTGCCACACAAAAATCAACCTTGGAGATACCAAGGTCTCTGCGTGTCTCTTCGACCCGCCTGCCAAGAATCTGTTTCGCACGTTCGTCCATGCAGCCGAGTTTGAAATGGAGCCGAACATAAACGTAAACTATAGTTTACGTTTTGCCGAATACACAGGAGTTTTCTATGTCGGGTTCTTCGGTCCGCATGTACCGAGCCACGCTTCGCACAAACAGCGCACCGCCCAAGCTCGTCGTCGTTGAAGCAGAATGCCTTTCGCCCGATGAGCGCACAGCATTTGCATTGCTATCAAGTCGCGTCGCCGCCATTCTGGTCCCTTGCCCGGCGCAAGGTGAACTTGCCATCCAATGCCAAGCGCACAGCTGCTCGCTCAATCAGGCTGCCGTAATCGCAACCAGTCAACGTGGCCTGCCCCTTCTCCTGGAAGCCGGTATCGCACTTGCCCTTCGCGGCGCCGGATACGAAAACGAGGCCGCCGCCGACATGGTCTTTAAACCACGATCGAGCGGCGGCCTCGCAGCAGCCATTGAATATGCGTGCAGGCTCGTTGCCTAAAAGAACAAGCTAGAAACCAAAGCCAAAACCCGTTCCAGTAATCGCCGAATACATAAAGTAGACGTTGATTACATTGAGGAACACGCCCGTGATGCAGCCGTTACGCAGGTAGCGCTCGCACGCAAGGCGTGCCATCACAGCGGAGTCCTCGTTGTTTTTTGCCTGGCGTCCCGCCGTAAAGTACGTCGCCACGCTCAGCAGCAGGTTGAGCACCGGCAGTGCCAGCAGCTCGTAGCTCTTACCCCAGCGCGTCACCTCGCCGGCGGCGTTAAACTTTGTTGCCACCTCGGGGCCAATGTTGGGGATAACACACGCTGCAACCACCAGCGGAATCACCGCAAGTACGAGCAGCGCAATACCCATGTAGCCAGCTTTTTTGCCATATTTAAACATGCGCGTCGTCCTTACACGTTAAAGCGGAAGTGCACGACGTCGCCATCGGCCATGACATAGTCCTTGCCCTCAATACGCAGTTTGCCGGCGGCCTTGGCGCCCTGCTCACCGCCGAGCTCGATGTAGTCGTCATAGCCAATGACCTCGGCCTTAATAAAGCCGCGCTCAAAATCGGTGTGGATGACGCCGGCGGCCTGCGGGGCGGTCGCGCCCTGACGAACCGTCCAGGCCTTGACCTCCATCTCGCCGGCCGTAAAGAACGACTGCAGACCGAGCAGCTTATAGGCCGCCTGCGCGAGCACGTCCAGACCGGGCTGTTCCAGGCCCAGGCTCTCCAGGTAGTCGGCGGCGTCCTCGGGATCGAGCTCGGAAAGCTCGGCCTCAATCTTGGCGCAGATGGGCAACGGCTTGACGCCATCGATGGACGCCAGGTCGTCGTTGAGCATATCCTCGTCCACGTTGGCCACATACAGGATGGGCTTCATGGTGAGCAGGAACAGCCCCTTGGCGGCGGCACGCTCCTCGTCGGTCATCTCCATGGATGCGGCGCGCTTGCCCTCGTTGAGCCAGGCAAGCAGGCGCTTGGCCACCTCGAACTTGGGCATAAGCTCCTTGTCGCGCTTGGCCTCCTTCTCGAGCTTGGGCAGCTGCTTCTCGAGCGTGCCCATGTCGGCCAGGATGAGCTCGGTCATGATGGTGTCGGCATCGCCGGCGGGATCGACGAACTCGCCCGTGCGGCCCACCTCACGCATGACGTTGGGGTCCTTAAAGTAGCGCACGACCTCGCAGATAGCGTCGGTCTCGCGGATGTTTGCCAAGAACTGGTTGCCCAGACCCTCGCCCTCGTTAGCACCCTTCACCAGACCTGCGATGTCGACGAACTCGACCGTAGCCGGCACAATGCGACCCGGGTTGACGATGTCGGCGAGCTTTTGCAGGCGGCTATCGGGCACGTCGACGATACCTACGTTGGGGTCGATCGTGGCAAACGGGTAGTTGGCGGCAAGGCCGGTCTTTTTGGTAAGCGCGGTGAACAGCGTCGACTTGCCTACGTTGGGCAGGCCCACGATACCGATGGAAAGGGACACGACAGCTCCTTTTGGTACA
>CAVALS010000157.1:0-5742 GCA_963589385.1 Bacteroidaceae bacterium | reverse complement strand
GGGGCTCGTGCCGATCGTCCAGGCGACGGGAAGCCCGTCGTAGCAGTCGATCAGGGGCGACAGGTACGCCTTGCCCGCCGGGATGCTGAACTCGGTCAGGTCCGTCACCCGCAGCATGTTCGGCCCGTCGGCGTGGAAGTCGCGGTTGACCAGATTCTCAGGAGCCCTGGTGAGCTCGCCCTTGTACGAGCTGTAGCGCTTCGCGCTCTTGAACAACGGCACCATGCCGTGCTTGGTCATGAGTTTCATGACGCGTTTGGCCGACACCGTTATCCCCATGCCCTGCAATTCCAGGTGCACGCGCTTGTAGCCGTAGCGCTTCTCGCTGTTCTCGAACGCCCCCTCGACCAAGGGAAGCAGCCACGCATCCCGGTCCGGCCTCCTCATGGCGTTGAGCCGGTAATGGTAGGTGCTGTGCGCGAGCCCGACCACGGGCAGCAGGCTTTTCACGCTCACTCTCTGAGCCTCACTGATTTGCTTGACGAGAATCGTCTTCTCCCGGTTGGTCAGGTTTTCCGGGTCTGCGCCCGGCTCTTTTCCCAACAGCTCCAACGCGCCCCGGCGGATCGCGATCTCGACGTCGAGCTCCCTCTTCTCCCGCCGCTGCCGCTCGACGTCGGCGTCCAGCTCGTCCAGACGGGCCTGCATCCGCGCCAGCCGCTTCTCCATCGACGCCAACGCGTCCGCCAGACCGGCCGCATCCCGCGAACCGGCGGCCACCGCCGGCGCATCCGGAACCACGGGCCGTGCGCCGCCTCCGTCCCCGGGTCTTTCCCTGCGTTCTCTCGCCACGTGCGTCTCCTTGGATCCGGCGAGCATCTGTCGTTTCCATTCTCGCACGACCGCGGCCTGCACGCCCAGTTCGGCGGCCGCCTCATGCGATTTCAACCTTCCGGACGCGACCGCCACCACCGCCTTCCGCTTCAACTCCTCGGGCACCGGCCCGTGTCTCAGCCTGCGCCGGCCGGGCGCCAGCTCGTCGATCCACGCCATGAGCAGTTCCTTGCTTTCCGGATAGCCGAGCATCCGCATGGTGCGGCTGAGCCGTCTGCCGCACTCGAGGTAATGGTCCACCGCCGCGCACTTCTGCTCCTCGCTGTAACGCCGCTGCCGTTCCCCACGTCTGGAAGGCACGCCGGCGCGCTCCTCCTCCAGCCGCTCCCGGTACCACATCCGCAGGGCTTCCTTGCTGGGATACCCAAGCTCATGGATCGCATCCGCGGCGCAACACTCGTATCTGATATACAAGCCCACCGCCCGATCCCACTGCTGCCTGCTATACGTCATGACAACGCCCTCCTTGACTCAACGAGTCCAAGAAAACGTCACCACCTCAAACCCAAAACACCGACTTGACTAAGTACAGCCTCTTCTGTCGTGTTTGCTGTTGCGTGTTCTGCGAGCGACCTTGCGCAGGCTTTTCAACCCGTTGCCCCAGATGCACCCGGATAAATGGTACCTATCTGATGCTAAACAGCATATGAAAAGGTTTTTTCTGACATGCGTGAACGACAAATGGTATGCACTAGTACGCCTGTCGGCTAGTTTGCTTGCACTAAAACTACCCTCGGCACATTGCTGAATATAGACAGTTCATTATCAAAAATACCTTGGCGCACCAGAGTAATTCAGCGAAACGATTCTCGCATACGAAATACAAAACGAACTTCGTCGAGCCATGGGTGGCTATCGTGCTGGATGGATTAATAGCGATGCGGAATACGGTCGATGCTATTCTTTGCGTTTTCGAGTACAGACCTGAATTTCAAGGAGTCAGTCTGTTGCATTATCGCAATTAGCGCGCAAATCTATTTAGCTCATTACTAACTTAGATATGAAGTATTACCAGGTAAAAGGTTATTCTCTGATCTAGAAAGATGGATTTGCCTCTTACACGCTATCGTGTATAATAGCTTCCTTCTTGAAAGGAAGAATCATGTTGATTTCGCTTAAAGACTATGCATTAAAACACGGACGTAGCTCTGATACCGTTCGACGACTGGCAGAACAGGGCAAGCTTCTTACGGCCAAAAAGATAGGAAGAAACTGGGCCGTTGAGGACTCCGAACCCTATCCTTCTTCGCAGGCAAAATGGACTGTTGCTAGTCTCTTTTCTGGTTGCGGCGGACTTGATTTAGGCTTTATAGGAGGGTTTACATTTCTCGGGAAAGAGTATGCTGATCTCCCCTTTGATATCGTATGGGCTAATGAATTAAACCCAGCTGCGTGCAAAACCTACGAGCAAAATCTCGGAAGCATCATTCAGGGTGACATCAACGATAAGATAGATCTTCTTCCTGAACACGTTGACGTTGTTATAGGCGGCTTTCCTTGTCAGGATATTAGCATTAATGGAAAAATGAAGGGTATTAAGGGAGAGCGCAGTAGTCTGTATACTGCGATTGTTGATGCGGTAAAGAGAACGAATCCCTCGGTCTTCGTTGCTGAAAATGTTGGCAGCTTGTTCTTAAAAACTAATAGCGAATCTTTCGATAAGATTAAGGAAGATTTTGGAAGCCTTGGCTATAGCCTGTCAATACATCGATACGATGCTTCGAAATACGGCGTGCCACAGACTCGAGATAGGGTCTTTATTGTAGGGGTAAGAGAAGGGCTGCCAGCGTTTGTTCCTCCCAAAGAAACCACCCCCGATTGTCCCGTAACCGTCAAAGAGGCGATTGACGACCTTGCATCTAAGCCATGGGATAAGGAAACATCTCACATATGGAGCAAGGCAAAGAAATCGGGAGAACAAGGCAATCGTCATCTGATTGCGGACAGGCCAGGCTATACGATTCGTGCTGAATGTCACGGTAACATTCAATACCATTACGACCTTCCTAGGCGTATATCAATGAGAGAGGCGGCTCGAATCCAGTCTTTTCCTGACTCTTTTAAATTTGTCTCCGGTCTTAGAGAAACCGAAAGACAGATTGGCAATGCTGTTCCACCTGTATTAGCATGGCAACTGGCAAAAAAAGTTGCCTTGACGCTAGGTGGTAATACGCAGGATGAATCAGCAACAATTTGAGCAACTACTTGATCGAGTTGCAGAACAACTGACCAACGATATGAACACTGAACCGAGAGCCGAATGGCTCTCGGTTCAGTCAACTAAAGCCTTGTCTTACGAACAGCATGTTCGTGAGAGGTTGCATTACGCCGTAATCGCAATGGGCGACGAGGGGGTTGGTCACGAAGTTGACCTTAACCCGAGCGGACAAACCTTCCCCGATGTTCCATGTGGACCATTCGGGGTCGAAGTTAAATTCACTAATGATGATAAATGGGTTTCTATTGCCAACTCCGTTCGCGAAACGAAACGCGACGAAAGCGTTAAGGTCGTCTATCTCATGTTTGGAAAGATGGGCGGAAAACCCGAAACCCGGTGGATGAAGTACGAAGACTGCGTCGTCCATGTACGCACTTCACATGAGCCTCGATTTCAAGTTGGTTTGAGCGGGGAAAAAGAGTCTCTCTTCTCCGTTATGGGCATTCCCTATGATGAATTTCGCAAGCTAGATATTATGGACAAAATGCCATATATCAGAAAATATGCTCGCAAAATACACCCTGACGGACGTCTGTGGTGGCTAGAAGATACATCTAGTGGAGAAGAGCATAGCACCGACATCGATTTGATTCCTTATCCCGCACTAGATAAAGCTACTAAAAACCGGTATAGAGCAGAGGCAACGCTTCTTTGCCCTGCGCTCGTTGCAGATGGCAAGGGAGGGAATGGGCGAATTAAAACTACTGCTTTTAAAGACGCAGCTATGTATTTCATGACCTATCGTGGTGTTTTGCTTTATAACGCACGTGACATCAATTCTGCCGGAAGCGTTGGGAATAAAATCGAGGGCGTTGTCGGTCTGCAGCGACTTATGGAAAAGGCGGCTTCCTACTTGGATAGCGCTTTATTTGAAGAGTACTGGGGTGAAAAGGTTGCACCTGAAGACCGTCTCGCCTGGTGGCTTGAAAAGGCGGATGCGTATACCACTAGTTGGGACCATAAACCATCCGAACTCATGTTTTTGGCTTATCAGAAAGAGCGTAATAATAGAGGTTAAAATGGTCTGCCATTATCGAGATCGGGAAAACTTTGGACCATCTCTCAATCTGCGCTAAGAACGCTTATGGAATAGGGAGCTTAGATTGTAGGCTTGACCTTCGTGCCAAACATTGTGTTGCAATATACGCTCCGAATGGAGCATTCAAGTCTTCACTAAGAAAATCGTTTGCAGCATGGAGCAAACAGGCTTCCGTAAAGGATTTTTTCTTCCCTGAGAGAGACTCTTCTTTTGAGAGCCTTCTGCTGTTTTCGTGGGTTAGAGGATGGGTGTTGGTAGGTGGATGGGTGGGCCGCTGCATCGGAGTTTGATCATGGCGATGAGGTCGTCGACGTGGCGGAAGCCGTAGGCCATGCGGATGGTGGCCTTGATCTTGTTGTTGAACGCCTCGAGCCTGGCGTTGGAGTGGCCGAGTCTGATGGTTTTGGGGATGTCGTCCTTGCGTCTGCGGATCTTCCTGCACAGTTCGACGATCTCGGGGATGCGGCTGTGGGAGGCCCGGAAGATCCATCGTTTCAATTCGGCCCCGGCTTGTCCGAGGGGTTGGTGCGGGAGCGTCCTGGGGAGTTCCTTGAGTTGCCATGACCGGTAGGGCTGGCCCTTGGGATCCGTGTCCCTGGGCGTCTCCAACGCTCCGGATTGCCGTTCGGTCAGGTCGCCGGGGTTCTTGGGCGCGGCGTATCTGACGCCGCGCATCGCCTCGGTCGCCGTCTTGTCGTTGCCGCGCCGGGCCTGGTTCCGCAACCGTTTCCTGACCTGGTCGGGCGCGTCGCTCATCCGGGAGACGATGTGGAACGAGTCGAGCACGCGCTCGGCGTTCGGCAGGCGCTCCTTCACGCTGGCGTCGATCCACTTGGCGCCGTCGCCGGTGACTGCCCTGATGGAGGCGCGCTGCTCGTCGGTCGGCTGTCGGAAGAACAGGCCGAGCACCTCCTTGCCGTATCCGTCGTGCGCCCAAGCGACCCGTCTGCGCTTGTGGTCGACGGCCACGGTGATGTACGTGTGCCCCCTTCCTGCAGCTGGTCTCGTCCACGCCTATCGCGGTGGGACCGTCGAACATGCACGGCATCGAGGATTCCAACCGGGCGGCGACCCTGCGCGCGATATGGCCGGCCGTCCTCCACGCGATGCGTGGGAATCCGCCCGCGGTCTTCTGGTTGGCGACCGCCGCCGGCCACGCGCACTCCATCTCGAAACCACTGGTGAGCCGGCTGTCCGGCTCCGCCCACGGCACTTGGGCGGCCACCACGCCATGCTCCGCGCACGCCACGCGCGGCGCCAGGCCCATGAGCTCGACCCCATAGCAGCCGAAGTCCTGGTGGCGCCATCGCCGTTCGCCGCCCCCGTCGTCGTGCTTGGGGCACTTGCGCCCGCAACGCGGGCAACGCAACGCGCCCTTCCTGCGCCGCACCCGGACCACCGTCGCGGGAGCGGGACGCAGCGGCGAGTCGTCGATGGACACGTCCTCGACGACCATGCCTTTGACGTTCAGCAACCGTTTGAATATGTTCTTCATAAGGCGTTTTCTGTCTCCGGTTTTCCTGAACAAAAAACACGATACAGAAAACGCCCCCTCACACCTTGGGATTCAACGGCTCACCGACGAGCCACCACCCACGAAAACAACACAAGAGCCGAAAAAAGCCGGGGAAAACGTCCCCGGCACTTGGAA
>CAVALS010000156.1:0-5743 GCA_963589385.1 Bacteroidaceae bacterium | reverse complement strand
TATATGCAAATGCCCTCAATCGCATCGACAACTTTGACGGCAATGCCGTGCGCGAGAAGAGTACGCTTTACCTTATGCTCTTTGTGGCAACGGGGGCGCTCGCTGACCCCATCCAAGGCGTGGCCACCGTCGAGCGCTTTTGCGACAGCAAGACAGGCGGGCACTTTGGCACCACCGAAACTACCGTCGGACGTGGCTTTATGAGCAGCCTGGAGCAGCCGCACGCCGTCGCTCCCAACCTCGGTCTGCTCAGAACCCATGCCGATAACTGCGCCGACATGCAAATCCATCCCCTCACACGCGATCCGCGCGGCACCGTGATTGGTTCTTTGCCCAAAACCTCGCCCAGCATCACCGATGTAGGCGCCGACGCCTCGCGCGAGCATCTTCGCATTTGGCTCGAGGGTGAGCACTGGTACGCCCAGGGCCTTGGATCGACCAACGGCACAGTGCTCGAATCGGGCGCGGGCGACGGCGATATTGTGATTGAGCCGCCGCGCGACCAACGCGAGCCCGGCAAAGTCTATCCCCCCGTGGAAATCGCCAACAGCGACAGGCTCCATCTGGGTCTCTACACGACATTCCTTGTCATTGTGGACTAGCACGGACAGCGATCGGAAGACGGTCGCCGTCCGTCTTGCGTCTTCTGCCTTCTGCGTCGTAAACGACAATGCTCAGCGGTATACGTGGGCAGTGCGACTATCATGGTACTTTACCGATATCCGCACTGCTCGCGTATACGTGCGGCAACCCATGCCAGACAAAGGAACGCCATGGATACTACCGATAGCGCCTATGGCGACAAACTCGTCCGTCTCGATACGTTCGATACCGCCGTGGCGGTCGACCCCAGCGCCGAGGACGACGCCAAACGCCGGTTTATGACACTTATTCTCCAGACGGCCCACCGCAACAACGGCAACATCGGGCACGTGCTGCGCGCGACCAACACGAGCGGCGAGGTCTTTGCCGTCAAGCTGCTCAAGGACAACGTCATTCTCTCTGGCCAAGCCCCCGACCGCTCCGCCGAGCAATCGGCCGCGCACCTGGCCAACACCGCTGCGCTGTTTGAGGAGTACCGTCATCTGTGTACCGTCTCGCACCTGCGCGGATTTCCGCGCGTCTATGGCTACGGATCGTGCGAGGATGACCCGCTCATCCTCATGGAGTGGGTCGAGGGCACCTCACTCAAGCAGGCGCTGCCCCTGCTTCCTCACGACGCCTCGGGCGGGCTGACCACCCAGATGGTCGCCGCCGTCGGAAACGCCGTGCTTCGTGCGCTCTTGATGACCCAAGGCCTCGTGAATCCGGTCGTCCATCGCGACCTTTCGCCTGCCAATATCATGTTCCGCACCACCAGCCGAACGCTCGAGCAGCAGATTGCCGATTGCTCCTTTGACCCCTGCCTCATCGACATGGGCTCCGCGACCATGGCTCTCGGCGACGACACGATCACCCGGCGCGCCGACATCTGGCGCTTTGCCACGCCCGCATACGCCGCGCCCGAGATGCTCACGCAGGATATCGAAGGCATCGCGGCCCTTCGCCGTTCGCCGGCAATCGACGTCTATGCGCTTTCGAGCATTCTGTACCAGCTCTACAGCGGTCGCAAACCGTTTGACTTTGAGTCGACGGACGCCGCTGCAACCGGCTCGTTCTATCTCGTAAAGACCAAGACCAAGCCGGCACCGCTCGAGCCGCGCTGCGAGGGCGATGAAGCGCTCGTCCAAATCATCATGAAGGGTCTCTCAGTCGAGCAGTGCGATCGTCCCACCGAGCAGCAGATGCTCGAGGTGCTCTCGGCATACCTCACCGATGCCGAATCCGAGGGCCGCGAAGGCACAGGAGACGAGGCCGCGATTGATATCGATTCTGGCACGCACCTTAAGGTCGACGTCGCCGGCGAGCGCGCACGAGAGATCCTGAATCAGGCCCGTCACGATGCCATGACCCGCCGCCGCTTTATTATCGGCGGCGCTATCGCAGCCGTTGCGGGGCTCAGCGTTATCGGGGCGGCAACTCATGGCTTTGGCATCCCCGACTACCTTGACGGCATCCGCGGTTCACTTGACGACTACACCTGGGATCAGCTGCAGGAGATTTCGCTCAAGATTAAGGCCGCCGAGGCCCGTAGCGAGGCACGCGAGATTGCCAAGCGCTATCATCTGCTCGATGCCGATGGGCATATCCCCTATCCGTGTACCAAGCGTGTCACGCTCACCAACGGGCTGCAGGTTGGCGCGCAGCTTGTGGGCATCCGCCACGATGAGCTTCTGGACGGGACGGGCAAGGCCGGACTAACGTTTATGTTCGATGCGGGTATTGCCGAGCGCAACGCTGCGGCTGAACCGCCGAGCGCCGGCTGGGCAGATTGCGAGCTGCGGGAATGGCTCAACGGCGACGGCCTTAAGCTGCTGCCCAACGAGTTGCGCGCACTCATTAAAGGGGTCAAGAAGGTCTCGAACAATGTGGGCACCGCCAACAGCGCATCGTGCCTGAGCGAGTTGCCCGCAACCCTTTGGCTGCCCGCCATGGTCGAGCTGTGCGGTACGCAACCGCCCGATTCGTTTACCGAGGACTATCACTACCTGGCAGACATCTACAACGGCGAGGGCAAGGAGTATCAGCTCTTCCGCGAGCTCAAGGTAAGCCCGTATTCCACGAACGAGACGATGGTCCGCCAGTGGAAGGGCAAGGACACCTGTTGGTGGGAGCGCACGGTAAGCCCCGACACATCGGAGAGCGAAGGCACGCTCTATATGAACCGCGTGGGGCACGACGGCGACGTCTTTACGTACGCAACGCCTGCGGACAGCCCCAAGAAGCGGACTTGCGTGATCCCCGGATTCTGCATCTAGGGAGCGGGCGTCTTGCCGTGACGGGACCCCTCCCCGGCAATTGTCTCGATCTGTAACAGTTAGAGGTCATTTTCCCTGCTAGATGTTACAGATTGAGATGATTGGTTGGGACGGTCCATCGGCCAACCAATCATCTCAATCTGTAACGAAATCTCATATATTATTTCTGTACTGGACACCCCCAGGGGGTATGGGTGTATAGTATCGGATGGTTAACATTTCCGACACTACGTCACAGAAAGGAGAAGCCATGGCTCAAGATAAGTTCGACGTGGGTGGCATGACATGCGCCGCCTGCCAGGCGCACGTGGACCGCGCCGTGAGCAAGCTCGACGGCGTCGAGAGCGTCGCGGTCAATCTGCTCGCCGGTTCCATGATGGTCGACTACGACCCCGCGCAGGTCTCCCCCGACGACATCTGCACCGCTGTCGACCGCGCGGGCTACTCGGCCTCGCCCGTCAGCACGGGCACCGACGCTGTCCAAAGCGGAAGTGCGCAAGCCAGGTCCGGCGCCGCCCATATGGAGTCGCCCACCAAAAAGTTGGAGGCCGCCGCCTCTGACATGCGCACCCGCCTCATCGTCTCGATCGTCTTCCTCATCCCACTGTTCTACATAGGCATGGGGCACATGCTCGGCTGGCCGCTGCCCGGCATCTTCACCGACCACACCCACAGCATGACGCTCGCTCTCACCGAGCTCGCCCTGCTCATCCCCATCGTCTACATCAACGACGCGTACTTTATCAACGGGTTTAAATCGCTCGCGCACGGCGCACCCACCATGGACGCCCTCATTGCCGTGGGCGCCACCGCCTCCATCGCCCGGTCGCTCTACGCCATGTTCATCATGGCCGACCAACTAGCCGCGGGTCAGGTCCACGAGGCCATGATGACGAGCATGGACAATCTGTATTTTGAAAGCGCCGGCACGATCTTGTCGCTCGTCACCGTGGGCAAATACCTCGAGACGCGCAGCAAGTCCAAAACCGGCGGCGCCATCGAGGCGCTCATTGACCTGGCGCCAAAGACCGCGACCGTCGTGGCCGAGGACGGTACCGAGGCCACCGTCGACGTCGATGCTATTCTGCCCGGCCAGGTGCTGCGTGTGCGCCCCGGCGAGTCCATCCCCGTCGATGGCGTGGTGCTCAAGGGCAGCTCGGCCGTGGACGAAAGTGCGCTGACCGGCGAATCCATTCCCGTGGAGAAGACCGCCGGCGACACTGTCAACGCGGCCACGGTCAACCGCACGGGCTCGTTTACCTTCCGCGCCACGCGTGTGGGTGCCGACACGTCGCTCGCCAAGATTATCCAGCTCGTCGAGGACGCCAACGCCACCAAGGCGCCTATCGCCCGCATGGCCGACAAAGTCGCCGGCGTGTTCGTGCCCGTGGTGTTCGTGATCTCGGCTGTGACCTTTGCGGCGTGGATGGCACTGACCGGCAGCATAAACGAGGCGCTCACCTCCGCCGTGGCCGTGCTGGTGATCAGCTGTCCGTGCGCATTGGGTCTGGCCACGCCCGTCGCCATCATGGTGGGCACCGGCAAGGGCGCCGAGATGGGCATTCTGTTCAAGAGCGCCGAGGCGCTGGAGAATCTGCGCAGCGTGGGCACCGTGGTGCTCGATAAGACGGGAACGGTCACTCGCGGCAAGCCTGCCGTGACCGATATCGTGGTAGCCACGCGTGCCGACGGATCGCCCGCCATGAGCGAAAAGGCGCTGCTCAAGCTGGCCGCTGCGCTGGAGCGCTCAAGCGAGCACCCGCTGGCCGAGGCGATTATGGCCGAGTGCGAGGCGCGCGGAATCGTCGCACGCATGGTCGAGGACTTTGCCGCCGTGCCCGGGCGAGGCGTTACGGCACGCGAGGGGCAGAATGTCATCGCCGCCGGCAACGTGCGTCTGATGGACGAGCTGGGCGTGAAGGTTCCCGCCGGCCTTGCCGAACAGTTCGCGGCCGAGGGCAAGACGCCACTGTTCTTTGCCAAGAACAGCGAGCTTGCTGGCACCATCGCCGTGGCGGACGAGGTCAAGGAGACGAGCGCCGGGGCCATCGCCGCACTGCGCTCGCTTGGCGTCGACGTGCGCATGCTCACCGGCGACAACCGCGTGACAGCCGAAGCGATCGCCCGCCGCGTGGGACTGAGCAGCGAGCAGGTCATCGCCGATGTGCTTCCCGCCGACAAGGAGCGCCACGTGCGCGAGCTGCAGGATGCGGGCAGCAAGGTTGCCATGGTGGGCGACGGCATCAACGACTCCCCCGCCCTGGCGCGCGCCGACGTGGGCCTTGCGATCGGCACCGGCGCCGACATCGCCAAAGAAGGGGCAGATGTGGTGCTCATGCGCAGCGACCTCATGGACGTCGCCCGCGCCATCGAGCTTTCGCGCGCCACGATCCGCAACATCAAGCAGGACCTGTTCTGGGCGCTGTTCTACAACGGCATCGGCATTCCGCTGGCGGCGGGCGTGTTCTTCCCCCTCACCGGCTGGCAGCTCTCGCCCATGTTTGGCGCCGCAGCGATGAGCCTGTCGAGCGTATGTGTCGTAAGCAACGCTCTGCGCCTAAAATCCTTTAAGCCCAAAGTGGCAAAATAGGATCACCATTAAGTCCATTTAGAACGGGTTTTCCAGGTGCCCGAGATTGACCTGAAAGAGGAGCGACGCGTACTTTGGTACGCGAGCGACGGCTTGAAGGTCAAGGTCGGGTGCCTGGGAAAGCCGACACAACAGAGAGGAATACCCATGCGTTACACAATCAAGACTTCCGGCCTTATGTGCGGCCACTGCGACGCCACCGTCGAGACGGCACTGCTCAACGTTGCCGGCGTGACCGATGCCGACGCCGATCACGAGACCCAGACCGTCCAGGTGGAGTGCGCCGACACCGTGA
>CAVALS010000155.1:0-5752 GCA_963589385.1 Bacteroidaceae bacterium | reverse complement strand
ACCGGCGGCCGCAGCTCCAACACGCGCGGCGAGGACAACGTCATCTCCAACGGCTCGGTCATCGCCGTCAACGACGGACAAGGCATGCTCGTGGTGCAAAACGGCAAGATCATCGAAGTCGCGCTGGAGCCCGGTGAGTTCGTCTTCGACACCGGCAGCGAGCCGAGCGTCTTCAGCGGCAACCTGGGCGATTCCATCAAGGAGACCTTCGCCAATATCGGCAGCCGTTTTACCTTTGGCGGCGATGCAGGCAAGGACCAGCGCGTCTACTTCATCAACACCAAGGAGATCATCGGCAACAAGTACGGCACCGCCTCGCCCGTGCCCTTCCGCGTGGTCGATAACAACATTGGCCTGGACGTCGACATCTCCGTGCGCTGCAACGGCGAGTATTCGTACCGCATCACCAACCCGCTGCTGTTCTACACCAACGTATGCGGCAACGTGACCGATAGCTACACGCGCGACAAGATCGACAGCCAGCTTAAGTCCGAGCTGCTCACCGCCCTGCAGCCCGCCTTTGCCAAGATCTCGGAGATGGGCATCCGCTACAGCGCCATCCCCGGCCACACCACCGAGCTCGCCCGCGCGCTCAACGAGGTCCTCTCTGCCGACTGGCGTGACCTGCGCGGCGTCGAGATCGTGAGCTTTGGCGTCAACTCCATCGCCGCCTCGCAAGAGGACGAGCAGATGATCAAGGACCTGCAGAAAGCCGCGGTCATGCGCGATCCCACCATGGCGGCAGCCAACATCGCCAGCGCCCAGAGCGACGCAATGCGCGCGGCAGCCGCCAACCCCAACGGCGCGATGGCAGGCTTTATGGGCATGGGCATGGCAGGTGGCATGGGCGGCATGAACGCCAGCCAGCTGTTCGCCGCCGGCCAGGCACAGCAGCAGGCCGCTCCGCAGCCGGCTCCGGCTCACGCCCCCGCACCGGCTCCCACCGCCGCACCTGCGGCCGGCGCATGGACCTGCAGCTGCGGCGCCACCAACACCGGCAAGTTCTGCTCCGAGTGCGGTAGTCCCGCACCCGCCCCGGCACCGGCCAAGTGGTTCTGCCCCAACTGCGGCAGCGAAAACGGCGGCAAGTTCTGCAGCAACTGCGGAACGCCCAGGCCCTAACCCCTCTATCTGGTAATTGGCGGGGGGTCCGCCACCCCCGCATTTGCTTCTATGGGTTTCGTTCGATAAAGGAGGACACCATGAAGACAACGTTCAAAAAGTCCGCACTCGCATTTCTGACATGCGTCCTGGCGCTCGCCTTTGCCCTGACGGGCTGCAGCGGCGGCGGCAAAGACCCCAAGGCCAACTTCGTCGGCAGCTGGGAACTCTCGGGTGGAACCGTGGATGGCGAAGAGCTAACCGATGAGTACATGAAGATGCTCGAGGATTGGGGTGTCCACTGCGTCCTGATTCTCGATGAGGACGGTACAGGCGCCCTCGACCTGTTCCTTGAAGTCGTCGACCTTAAATGGGAGGCAAAGGACGCCACCACCGTAACCATCACCGCCGAAGATGAGTCGCACGACATGAAGCTCAAGGACGGCAAACTCATCCTCGAAGAAGATGACGGCAATCTTGTCTTTACCAAGTCCGACAAGGACCTGTCCGGTACGGTGAAGAAGGATCGCGAGAACGCCGAGAAGGAAGAGGAGATCGATGAGGCCGTCGAAGACGACGACGTCCAGAGCATCGAAATCTCCCCCGCCGTCACCGTCGCCGATGACGACCTGTGCACCATCACCATCACCGAGAAATTCAAGGACGACTGGGGCGACATCGGCTTTGTCGTTAACATCACCAACAAGAGCGACAAGGACCTGACCTTCTACGCTCCCTCCGGCAAGACCAATGTCAACGGCACTATGAAGGATCCCTGGTTCTCGGCTCACCTGATGCCCGGTACCAACGCCACCGAGGAATTCACGTTCTCGAACGGCGAGCTTGACAGCCTTGACGACCTGGTCAACACGACCATCGGCATCGACGCCTATCTGACCGATTCCTACGAGGACGTCGCCTCTTACACCGCAACCATCACGTAACGGCACGTAACATCAGCCGCGGATTGGCGGACACATCCGCGCACTTGCCAGGCGGGGCCGCAGGAGATAATCCTGCGGCCCCGCCGCTTTATGCCGATGCGCAACGAGCGCTAGCGCTCCATGTTGGGAACGATGCTGCCCTCGGTCACCGCATGCACGGCCAAGCGCATGATGTTGTCGTAGCCGGTCTTGCTCAGGATCTCCGAGATGCGGCGCTTGATGGTGCCCTCACTCATAAACAGCTCGGCCGCGATCTCGCGACGACTTTTGCCCTCGCAGGCGAGGCGCAAAATCGACAGCTCGACATCGTCGAGTGCCGCCGTGCCCGAAAAAATGCTCTCGGGCGGCTTGGGAAACGTGCAATAGCCCGCCAGCGTGGAGCGCATCACGGCGAACAGCTCGTCAATACCGACGTTCTTGTACACAAAGCTATCGACACCGGCCTCGCGCGCCTGATCGACAAAGGTGATCTCGGGCATGCCGGTCATGATAATGATGCGGCACTCGGGCAGCTGCTCCTTGATGCGCGCCGCCGCCACGATGCCGTTGGAATCATGCTCGGTGCATACGTCCATCAGTATCATATCAGGACGCTCCCTGAGCGCGACATCGAGGGCTTCGGAAGCGTCGGCGATCGCGGCGACGACGGTCATATCGGGCTGGTCGCCAACGGAGCGCGCCAGGCTCTCGCGCAGGATGGCCTGGTCTTCGACTATAAGGACGCGAATCATGAGCTTCTCCTCCGAACAGCAGCGTTGGGCGTAAGCGGGATGGACACCGCAAGCGTAAAGGGCGGGGCGGCGTGGACCTCTAGGCTGCCACCCAGATCTTGCGCGACATGCCTCATACCTGGGATACCCGTTCCCTCGCGATACGATACGGGGGCCGGGGACCCGTCGTTAGAAATCGTCATGCGCGCGACGGCGCCAGCATCCGCCCCCTCCTGCCACAGACGCACGTGGACCCGATGCGCCTGCGCATGCTTGGTGGCATTGGTCGAGGCCTCACGGATAATCTGCAAAAATGCGGTGGCGACACGCGCGTCCTCAGGCAGCGCACCCTCAACATCGATCTGCACACTCACCAAACCAAAAGCATGGACGATATCACCCAGCTGTTCTGCAGGCTCGCTGGCACCGCCACCGCGCAGATCGGCAGCAATTGAGCGCAGCAACGGATCAATCTGCTCGATCGACTCATCGTCCAGACGCCCCTCCTCCAAATAGCGATGAAGAATGGACAGGCGCTGCCCGATCACGTCGTGCACGCGGGCGCGCATACGTAGGTAGGCCGCATTGTCAGCAACTTTTTTGACTTCTTCGATCTGGGCTTGGAGCTCTTGGCCCGCAAGCTCAAGCAGGTGGTTGGCTTGCGCCAAGCGGTCATGAGCATGCGCATACTCTGTCACATCAAGACCGATAATGCGCTCGAACGAACGGCCCGAAACCATAACGCGATCGCGCACAAATAGGCGAATCTCAGCGGGAGAGACCTCGACCACCGCACGCGCCTCACCAAAGCGGTCCAGATTAATCCGCACACGGTTCCTGCTGCTTTCGGGCATTTGCATGCTAAGTTTGCGCAGGCCGTTCCATGTGCTGCTCATGTCGCCTAGGTCGGTGGGCATATGAAGTTCCACCAGGTTTTTGCGCATGCAGCGGTTCATGAGCAGCGGACGGCCCCTCGGGTCCAGATACAGGATGCCTACGGGAATCACGTTGATGGTCTCGATCGTCGAGAACATGGTGATATCCTCTTGGCGGTTACGGACGTCCATCAAAAGCGCCGCGATGGAACGGAACAGGAAGAACGCTCCCTCTGCGATAAGGACAACGGTCCACGCCGAGCCCATGGCAAAAACCACCGGTGGCGTAACGGCGACAACGAGCAGCAGCTCGACCAGCATGACAGGGCGACGATAGTGCACCATAAGTACCACGCCATAGGCAAAGATCGCGGCATTGAGCCACAACGCTCCGCCCATTGCCCCGGCGCAAACGTCAAGCGGCGCCACCAGATACGAGCCAGACGACGCGAATAAGATGAGCGCCGAAATCATCAGGTGAAGCACAAGACTCGCCTCGTAGGCGCAAATCACCTTACGGTTATAGGACGAGCGGCGCGATGCGATGAACGGGACGTGGATCGTCTGCAGACACGCAGCCAGGGCAAAGACAACATCGAGCGCAACGATTTGGGGAAGGATGAGCGAAATCTGCATCGTCACTCACCCGCCCTCGGCATCAAGACGATCATGCGCAGCTGGCCGGGCTCGCCCTCAAAGCGGTATGCCACGTTGCGCCCTTGCAGAGCGCTTTCGAGCTCTTGCGCAGCGGGCGTCTGCGAAAGATCTTCATCATCGTTGGAAAAAAGTGTGGCGCGCAGCTCGACACTGCATCGGTCATGGTCGCCCAAGTGATACATAAGCGCCGGATGGTCGGTGGTGTAGGCAAAAAACGCAAAGTCATACACGCAGTCGTACAGGGCGCTTACCGTACTGGCGTGCAACGGGCGCCGTATGGCGATAATCGAGGCGCAATCGATATCGATGGTGCGCAGGTCACTTGCGAGCTCGTTGGCAATAAGCTGAATGCGGTCGCGATCAAAACCGCTCTCCCCGTGCTGTGCCAACGTGAGCGACCCCTTGCGCTTGCAATAGGCGACGAGCATCTTGGCGCGCTGCAGCATGCGGTAACGCTCGTGCGAAGACGCTTCGTCGGTCAACGGCGGCAGCGAGCTCAGCAAGTCGTACATCCCTTCGAGCGCGCGGGCAAGCGCTTGATCCACGTCTTGGACCAGCAGGGTCTCGGCCTCTTGATCTGCCAAATGCGTCTTAAGGTCGTAGTCGGCGGCGAGCAGCTCGTTTTGACGCTGCAACTCCATGCGACGATGTGCCAGTTCACGGTTAAGCTCGTTGAGCTCCGACACGTCTTGGGCAAGCAGGGCCGATCCGCCCAGCAGTGGGAAGGCACGGTACATTACATCGGGATCGGACGCCACGGCAAAGGCATGGGCGCGGCCGTGCTCCTGGATCCGCAACTCCTCGCGCACGCCTACCGGCATTGGCTTTGACACTGGCGTGGCATAGACTTCCTGCAGGTCGCGCGTTAGAACTTTGAGGTCAAGCGGCAAGGTGTCAAAGATGCCAGCAATGTCGTGATACGACGGAATGACACCGCAATCGAGACAGATTTCCATCGCCACCACGCACAGAACGCAATAGACGAGCGAAAAGTTGAGCTTCCATGCCCAGGGCACGCGCAACGCATACGAGATGGCAAAGAATGCGCCACCCAGCAGTACGAGCGCCGCCGTACCCGAGAAACGCTGGATGCGAAAGAACGAGGACCGGCCAACCAGGATAAAAAAGGCCACGAAGTTAAAGGCCGTCCACACTAAGACAGCGAAATAACCCCAGCCGTACGTGTAATCGTTGCTCCAGGTGTCGCTTGTACGGTCAAAGCGGAAGACCTGCTGGTGAAAATCGTTGGTGAGCACAAATCCGATAAGCAGGATGGCCACAATCCACAGCGCAGCGCAGTAGCGGCGACCCAGGCGGTGTTGCTCCAGGCCCGCAAGGCGCAGGCCACACAACTGGTAGAGCAGCGGAATGAGCGTCATGGGCACGTAGTACAGGTACCACAGCACGGTGGCATAGAACGGCGTGAACGACTTGTACTTGAGAATGACTTCGATCATCCACAGGG
>CAVALS010000154.1:0-5754 GCA_963589385.1 Bacteroidaceae bacterium | reverse complement strand
CGGCTTACGCCGGCATGGCCCCGAACCCGTCCATCAAGAACAGCCTAAGAACCAGTTTGATGACATTTCCCGGTTTGACTTCAGCCGTGCCAAAGACGTGGTGCTCGGCGAGCTCGCTGGAGTATGCATAGATGTCGCGGATAAGGTCCGCGCCCGAAATCGTAAACATGTAGCCTGCGTCCGAAAGCGCATTGGGTGCGGCGGGCAACTTGGCTATGTGGCAGAACGTTTGCAGGTCGGGCGCCATAACGTCCTGGTAGCCAAGATGGCTGCCGTCTTCTTGTGCGGCGAGTTCCAGCTGGCGTACTCGATCCAGCGCCGCTGCCAGCACAAAGCTCGGCGTGGGCGCATTGACGTCCTCTGTGCTCGCCACGAGCTTGCCCGCCGCCTGCGTGACAAGCCAAGCGACCTCGCGCTGGCAACGCACGGCCTTGCGCGTAACTGGCTTGATAGACGAAGAAGAAACGCTCCCCTTAGGCGGATTTGAAGCAGCCATAAGACCCTCCCATGAACAATCCGGCCCAACAAGTCCGGATGAAACACGTGCTACATCAGTATACAGGGGAGTGGGGTAGCGGGGCACGAGCGCACCAGCGGCAAACCGAGAGCATCAACGATGTGCCGATCGCGGAATGAGATCTCGTAATAATTGACTTTCGGCCATATTATTGAGGGGCATGACTCGCGTTCGTATGGTTGTAGGTGCTGGCGATGAACGACATTGACCTTGCTGTTCCGTTGATGGATGGACCAAGCTATGACCGTGCCTGCGGTCTCGTGCCTTCCGAATACGTTGAGGCATGGGAGTGGTTTCTGGGTGAGGAGCAGCGCGGCGGCGTTTGGACCAGCCTTCCGCACCATACCAAGGAAGATAGCCCTCAGTATCAGTATCGTTTGAGAATTGGCTCGGACTTCTTTCCCGTAACGCGGGATTCAGGGATCTTCTGGCCGGGCCAGGATCGGGTGAAGCAAGATCCCGATAAGATCTTTGCGCTTTCGGTCCATAACTCTAAAAAGAGCTTCTACACGGATGTGCCTCCGCTCTATTTGGACGATGGTACATGGGTCATTAAGTACTCGGTTCAAGCGCCGGGTACCGTTGGTTTTCGAGACCAGAATTACAACCGTAAAATGCTCAACTGCATGGAATGTGGCGTTCCAGTCGGAGTCATATTTGCAACCGAGGTGGGCTATAAGGTGCTCGGCCTTGCGTTTGTTGAGCGGTTCGAGCCCGAAAACGGATGGTTTGTTCTGCACGGTCCTGTTCATAAAGGCGGACCGGACCCTCGTTTTGCGCCCGATATGAGTTACCTGAAGCGCATGCCCGTCGATATTGAGTTTGCCGGACAGGGTGCGACCGACGACGAAAAGGTCCGCTATGCGTTAAGGCGCGAGCGATTGGGGCAGCAATGGTTCCGCAAGCAGCTCGTTGCTGCCTATGACGGCCGTTGCGCGGTGTCGGACTGCGGCGTCAGCGAAGCTCTGGAGGCTGCACATATCGAGAATTACTCGGGACCCAAATCGCAGGTTGCCAGCAACGGCATTCTGCTTCGGCGCGACCTTCATTCCCTATTTGATGCTCACCTGATTTCGTTTGAGCCTGTTTGCGGCGAATATCGGCTGTGCGGATCGTACCTGCTGGATAAGACCGACTACGCTTCCTTTGCGGGTGCGACGCTAAGGCAGCCGAATGAGCGTCAGTGGCGACCCAATACGGTGTTTCTTGAGGCCCATCGCATTGAGTTCGATCGCTCGGAAAAGAAGCGTGAAAAGGCGGGGCTTCTGCCGTATTAGCGTATTTGGCTTTGGCATTCTTTGACGATTGTGTTGTTTGATCGGATCGCGTGGCGATGCAATCTCGCGCACGCCCGCCGGTGCATGCTCTTCCTGATTTGCATAGCGAGAGGGGAGCGTGTATGAGCTGGCGAGGCGATATTGCGATGGGGAAGTACGGAAAACTGCCGTGTGCCCTTATCGACAACAATATGTTTCCGAGCGTAGAGGTTGATTTCGGGTCGTTTGTCGTCGCCTGCCCTTGCTGCGGCTCGCAAATACCGTGTCTCGACATTCGGTTCATCGATGCGCGCGACAGACTCAGCGACGAAGTGAGAAAACGGACAGGCGTTCATATGCCGGTGTATCCGGAGAAATGCCCTGTTTGCGGCCTCGATATCGTGTATGACGTTTGCGACGAGGGATAAGTGATGCGGAGGAGCTGGCTGTGAGTGTCTTTTGCCTCTACAAATAAATCCCCTCACTGAGCTGCTTGCGGAACTCGGCGTGATGGTCGCGTGCCCAGGTAAAGAGCGCCTGGTCAAAGTCGGTACGCGCGGCCGGGACGCCAAAGACGCCGGCAACTTCGACGCGCACAAACTCCAGTGCCGGCAGCTTGTTGATGGCGGTGAGGGCAAACGGGGACGAGGGCTCCTCGAACAGATAGTTGCTGCCTTGCAGCACGTCGCAACTGGTGCACGTGTTGCCGAGCGACGGGGCTTTGGAGGCTCGCGCGCCTACGGGCTTGTAGCCGCAGCGCTTATGAAGGTAGTCGCGGATCTCGCCCGGCACGCAGCCAAGAGCGGGCACGATGGCGAGTGCGTTGGCGTTGGCCGTGTCGATGGCAATGTGCCCGGCCTTGTTGGGCGCGTGCGCGATGGCGATGCTCTCGTCGTTATCGGTTCGATAGGGAATGCCGAAGGCCGCGACCGAGGTCTCTTTGTGACACTTCCAGCACTCGCGCTTGCCCAGTACTAGATATATATACGGCGCTGAGGGGTCGGATCGGTCAACACCGGGCAGCCACTCGGCAAAGGGCTCGGGGTTGACGCCGCTGGGTACATACCAGATCTTCTTGATCCGGTCCCATTTGGCGCCCAGCGCCTTGGCTTCTTCTTTGCGTGAAAAGGGAACATCGAGCTCGGTGCGCATGATGGCTCCTTGGTACTGCAGGTGCAAGTGGTTCAAGGATACCGCAGGGCGCAGACATCGCGGCGTTTTGCTGAGGAGTTGCGGCTCGGATGGGTTCGAGACGCGTTGGCCTCGGCCTCGGTGGCTATTGACGCGGTTTTGTGCATGGGCAGGGTGGTTGCTTGGGCGGTTGGAGTTGGCAGCTGATTTGGCGACATAAAACAAAACAGCCCAGAGAGCATAGCCTCTGAGCTGCGAACATTTGGTGGGCGTTAGAAGATTTGAACTTCTGACCTCTTCCGTGTCAGGGAAGCGCTCTCCCCCTGAGCTAAACGCCCGATCAAGGGTGCGCAAGCGCGCAAGGGATAATATAACGGAGCCTGAACTCGGTGGCAAGAACATTTTTAAAAATCGCTTACATTGTGGAGTTCGGGGGCTTTGTCATATCCATTTCAAAAGAGCCTGCTGCCGCGATTTGGCTGTCGACCAATGCAAAGCCACTGCGGTATCGAGCTATGGAAAGACGCCTGCGGAATTGTCCTACCGATAAGCGGACAAGCCTCCAGCTGGTGACTTCGCCGTGGTAAGGTAAGCCGAATTGTTTCCAGGCTGTTTCGGGGGAGTGGAATGAGCAAAGAGTGTGTCGAGCAGGTCGAAGGCGCAGGGGCTTCGGTGCCGATGACCGATATATCGAACATTGATGTGCCCGAGGGCACCGACGAGCTCAGCCGTAGCACACGCCGCGCCTGGCGCGAGCGCCTGAACAGCGCTTCGACGCGCAAGATGATCACGGGCGTCTTGGCTACGCTGGTGGGCGGTTCGTTTTGGGGCTTCTCGGGCACCAGCGCGAGCTTTCTGTTCGATACCTACCACGTCGATACCTTGTGGCTTATGAGCGTGCGTCAGATTCTCGCCGGTCTACTCTTTATGGCCGTGGTTGTTACGCGCGACCGCGAGCGCCTGATTAAGCTCTGGACCACACCCGCCGATCGCAAGCAGCTGCTGCTCTTTACCGCCTTTGGCCTGCTGTTCAACCAGTTTTGCTATCTTTCGGCCGTGCGCCTGACGAACGCCGGAACCGCGACGGTGCTTCAGTGCCTGCAGCTCGTTATCATCATGGGCTACACCTGCGCGATCGATCGCCGCATGCCGCGTACTCGCGAAGTCATCGGCATTGGCCTGGCTCTGGGTGGAACCTTTTTAATCGCCACCGGCGGCGACCCCATCAGCCTGAATATCTCGCCGCTTGGCCTGGCAGCAGGTCTTATGTGTGCGGTCAGCGCCGCGTGTATGGCGGTGATTCCCGCCAAGATCCTGCCCGAATACGGCAGCCCCATCGTCACGGGCTCGGCAATGCTCACGGCGGGCGTGATCTCATGTGTCTTCGTGCAGCCCTGGGCGCATATGCCGGCACTCGACGCTGCCGGCGTCGAGGCGCTCGCGGTGTTCGTGGTTATCGGCTCGTTTTTTGCTTACATGCTCTATATGCAGGGCGTTAAGGACATCGGCTCGGTGCGTGCGAGTCTCATCGGAACCGTGGAGCCCGTCTCGGCGACCATCACCAGCGCCGTTATGCTGGGCACGGTGTTTTTGCCGACCGACCTTATCGGCTTTGCCATGATCATCGTGATGATGTTCCTCACGGTGTAGCTGGCGCCGCCGCCAAGACGGGAAAGGTGTTGTGCCGCATTTTCGCCAATTGACGTCCGTGTCTGGAGTTTAGCTGTCGATGCTCAAAATGCCATAAACTAGTAACGTTATGGACTTTTTCATTGCGACTCAATTGCGAGGATTTCTTTATGGCTGGTAATCACTTTAAGGGCAGCGATAGCGGCCGCCCTGCAGTTCCGCCGCGTCCGAACGGGGCTGGTAAGGCCGGCACGCCGGGCGGCGCTGGACAGGGCGGTTCCGGTAAGCGCGTGTCCCCGGGCGAGACGGCGATGTTTACCGCTCTGTACGAGCAGTCTCAAAAGGCAAAAAAGACCGGCCGTGCAAGAGGGAATGTCTTTGCGGACGGTGCAACCTCCGCGTCGCAGCCGAGTGGGGCTCCTTCGGTACCTGCGAACAACGCAGGTGCTGCCAACGCTGCGAATGGCGCCGGCAACGTTAATGCCGGCAAGGCCGCCAACAATACTCCCTCTGCCGGTGGCGCGGGGCTTACGGGTAACCTTGGCACGATTTACACCGGCGCCTCCGAGACTGGCACGTTCGCCCGCCTGGATGATAGCGGTACCGAGTTTGCGGGCTCGGGTTCCAAGGAAGATTATTACGATTTTGGCTTGAACTACGGTAGCGACGCTTCGTCGAGTTCGACCTCTGACGGTCTGGTCCGTCATCGCCATCGCAAGGGCGAGCGCAAAAAGCGTCACACCGGCGCCATTATTGCCGCTGTAGTCGCGGTGCTTCTCGTTGCGCTTGGCGCAAGCGGCTTTATGCTGCTTAACTCGGCAAAGACCGTAAAGAGTGAAGCGAAGGAGGCTGTCGAGATCGTCGGTGGCCTTAAGGACAAGGTCACGTCGGGCGATTTTTCGACGCTGCCTGACGACGCGAAGAAGATCGATGAGCTCTGCAACAGCATGAAGGCGGAGACCTCGAGCCCGCTGTGGGCGGCGGCTTCGTTTATCCCGGTGTATGGCAGCGATATCAATGCGGCCCGCACCATGATCGACGCCCTGTCCGATGTCTCGAGCAATGCGCTGGTTCCCATGGCCGATAACCTTTCGCAGGCTACGCCCGGCAAGCTGTTCCAGGACGGCATGATTAACGTGTCCGCGCTGCAGGCGGTCGCCGATTCGCTTTCCAGCAGCTCGAAGGTGTTCAAGAGCGCCAACGAGAAGGTCCAGGGCATTG
>CAVALS010000153.1:0-5764 GCA_963589385.1 Bacteroidaceae bacterium | reverse complement strand
ACGGGGCCGCTGGCGTAGACGGTGTAGCCGTTGCCGAGGTTTGCCGCACCCAAAACCGCGTCGCCCTCATCGGGCGTAAAGCTCTCGCCGTCGCGCACCGTGACAAGCGTCACAAGCGGCGTGCTCGTGTCGCCGGCAAGATAGATGCATAGCGTGCTTCCGTTTTGCCAAGTTGCGACCTTGCCGTACCACTCGACGGGAATATCGAGCTGGTAGAGGTCGGTTGCCTTGTGGCGAGCGTCAGCATCACGGGATGCCTGTGCCTTTTGCGCGCTCACGGCATTGACGGCGGCGTCGCGCCGCGCGGTTGCTGCCTGCTGGAGCACCTTGGCAGCCGCGGCGGAGCTCGCACCGCCCTCTTCGGCATACTTGGCGGCGGTATCGATCTGGTCGTCAGTCACTGTGTCGGCCGAAGGCGTCTTGAGCTTAAAGGTGGCCTGGGCACTTAAATCCTGTCCATCGCTCTTAACGGTGACCTGCGTCTTGGTGGTCGGGACGGTATAGATGGTGCCGTCGGCCGCGATGGGGGAGGCGGCGATGGAGAGCGTGTAATCGCCGGGCAGCAGTTTGATGCCGCGGCCGTGCTCGTCAACATAGAGCGTTTCGCTCACGGAGGAGCCATCAGCGTCCTGACCGCTTACCTGTACGGGAATCTTGGAGCCGGTGGAACAGTCGAGGCCCGCGGCATGCACGCCAATCTGCACTGACATCATCGTGTGGGCATTGGCGGCGACAGCGGCAGCCTGCTCTTGCTGATATCCGTTCCAGGCAGCATAGCCTGCGCCGCCGGCGACGAGCGCGACGGCCACGACACCGGCGACCATCAGATTGCGGCGCTTGGGCGACATCTTGCGATGGCGAACCTCGGCCTCGCGTGCCGAGGGAACGGACGGCAGGGGAATATCGCCCATGGCGATGGTCTCGTCCACGGCTGGTGCGGAACCCAGGCCAGGAAGCTCGCGGGTCAGCGAATCCTCGGCCGGCAAGCTGTCGAGCAAGACGGTTTCCTCGCCCGTGTCGGATTCGGGCTGGTTGTCGGCCTCGCTTTCGGTGTCTTCGTGACCTGCCTCATCTTCGGCAGGCTCAACGTCGCCTGCATCCTGATCATCGGGCTGTGCCTCGATTTCCGGTTCATCCTGCACATCAACGCTCGAATCGTCAAACGCAACATCGTCAAGCGAAATCCGGTCTAGGCTCTCCAGGGCCTCGGCACACGCTTCTGCATCTTGGGCCGCATCCTCTTGGCCCATTGTCTCATCATTCATACATCCCCCAAGCTCAATATCGGGACAACACTGTACCCAAAAATGGAGCCATATAAAGCGCGTGCGAAATATAAGATCCGATTTAACCTGAGCGCATCGTTCGGCCGCATCCTCGCGGCGGCAAAAGGCCCCCGGAACGCGAACGAATCACATTCCGGGGGCTCTACAATGCGTTGAGTTGCGCGGAGCCGGCTATGCTGCTTCGTGCTCAAGCGATGTCTGCGCCAGGCGCGTTACTCGGCGTGTGCGTAATCCACCTTGGCGCGGCGAGCGGTAGCCTTCTCCCAATCGCTGGTTCCCTCAAAGACGTCCTGCTTGTAGGGATTGCGGCCGAGCTTCTTGGCACGGTAGGCGATGTAGATGATCGCGGCGACGTTGGCGACCAGTGCGGCGATCGAGACCGCGGTAGCGGCGCCGGGGTCGAGCGTGGAGTGGGTCACAAAGATAGACTCCTCCTGGAAGTACGGGAACACCTGGGCAAACATGCACCAAATGGCCAGCGTAAAGGCGCGGTTCTGGATCCAGCCGCCCTTGTTCCAGATAAAGGCGGCGACGGTGGGCGCCAGCAGCAGCGCAAAGCCGCAGAACCAGGAGTGGGTGGGCAGGCAGTTGTAGGTGTAGCAGAAGTTCCAGATATCGTAGGCGATAATGTAGACCCAGGTCATATCGGGCCACAGCATGTCGGTCTGATCCTCGGAGGCGTAGACGCTCCACCAGCCGGTCATGCAGAAGATGTTGATGATACCGGCGATGCCGTTGAACACGTTGTTCCAGCCGGCCAGCTGCGTGGCGCCCTCGGAAGTGACCCAGGTGGACTGGCCTAGGACAAAGAAGTGATAGGCGCTCTCAAAGTCGGACACGACGGCGATCATGATGTTGATGGCGACAATCACAAACGGCCATGCGCGGAACCAATGCGCCTTGCCGATCTTTCCCCACTGGTACTTAATGGCAATGAAGCCCCAGCAACCGGCGAGTGCCGCGTATACCTTGGCGTAGTGGAACCAGCTGTTCTGGTACACATGGGTGGGGTTGGTGAGCGCCCACTCGGCACCCTGCGAGACGCCGATGGCGATGGCGACGCAATAGATGGTCATGGCCAGCGGAGCCACGCCAAAGATGATTGCCGCGCCCAGCTTGGTGCGGCGGCCGACCTCGTTGAGCACGATCAGGCCAATAAAGACCATGGCCCAGCCGGCCCAGTGGATAAGGGTATCGCTACCCCAAACATCGAACAGCATGCTGCTCTCCTTTCACACGCCCGCGGCCCCTCTTCTGATCGCGGGCAGTTTGGCCAAATGTCGTCAGTTCTGGGGCTTGCGCTCCGGATACTTGGCGGTGTAGCCCTCGATGTGGAGCGTCGAGGCGATGATTTCCTTGACCGTCTCGTCGGGCACATCGGGGTGCGTGCGGATATACATCAACAACCCCATGATGAGGGTGTAGAACGTCTCGTAGACATGATCGATGCGTAGCTCATGATGGGCGACAAAATCCACCACGGTGGTGTCGCAGATATACTGCGCCACGCGCTGGACCACGTTGTGCAAAAAGCCGCCGTAGAGCGCGCCGCTGCTCGAGGTGAGCGTGCTCGGCAGCTCGTGGCCGCTGGCGACCAGGCGCTTAAAGAGCGGGGCGATGGTGTCGAGCGCGCCCTCGATATCGCCGACGGTGCGGCCGGCGTTCCACTGCTCGAGCTCGGAGATAAAGCCGTCGATCGCCTCGTCCATAACAGCGGTGACGGCGGCGTCCATATCGGCAAAGTAGTGGTAGAACAATGAACGCGTGCAGCCGGCTCGCTTGGTCACGGCCGATACCGATAGGTGGGATACGCCCAGCTCGGAGCTTACGGTGCGCACGGCATCGAGGATCTCGCGACGGCGTTCGTCGCCCGTCAGGCGCTTTGCCGCGCTATCGGATGCGGGAACGGCATCGACCACAGAGGTATCTGCTGTGTTGTTGCCCATGTTTTGCCGCCTTTCATCCTCTTTTGCCTGACCGTTCGCCTAACAGTCTTGAATATTGTTGACGGTTCGTCAATACTATTTTTGACACAATGTCAACTAATGGCGGGTGAACGGCATGGGGGCATGCCCGGCCTGCAAAAAAAGAGGGGTGCCGCGGTCTCGCCGGGCTGTGGCAAGAGAAGGGACAACCATGATTCTCAACGGACCGGGGATTAGCTACACCGAGCCCGATATCGGTTCGGAGTTCGTGCCGCCGCTGCCGGAGCATCCGCGCGAGGCCATTGTCAAGCTGTGCGAGCACTGCACCAACCGTTTGTTGCATCGCGACGAGCTGCTGGGCTACGAGTACTGGTCGTTTGCCGAGGCCGCGACCGACGAGCAGGCCGAGGTGCTCTGCAAGATGAAGATGCGCCGTCCCTACACGCTGCCCGAGATGGTCAAGCTCACCGGCATGCCCGAGGCCCAGATCGAGAAGATGCTCGACGACATGAGCTACACGGGTCTGCTCGAGTACAACTGGGAAAATCCCGAGCGCGCCAAGCAGTGGGTGCTGCCCATGCTGGTACCGGGTTCCGCCGAGTTCCTCAACATGCGCGTGAGCCAGCTCGAAGAGCACCCGGTCTATGCCAAGTTCTTTGAGCAGGCGTCCAAGGGACCGCTGTCCAAGGCCACGCCGATGGTGCCGCCCGGAGGCGCCGGTATCGGCATGCATGTCATTCCGGTCGAGAAGGCTATCGACGCCGCGAGCACCTCGGTGCCGATCGAGCATATCGAGCATTGGCTCGACAAATACGATGGCAAATATGCCGCTAGCACCTGCAGCTGCCGCGCGAGCCGTCGCGTGATGGGTGAGGGCTGCGCCGACGACCCGGCCGATTGGTGCATCGCCGTGGGCGATATGGCCGACTACGTGGTTGAGACCGATCGTGGCCATTACGTGACCCGCGACGAGGTTTACGACATCTTGCGCCAGGCCGAGGACAACGGCTTTGTGCACCAGATCACCAATATCGACGGCGAGAACAAGATCTTCGCCATCTGCAACTGCAACGTCAACGTGTGCTACGCCCTGCGCACCTCGCAACTGTTCAACACGCCCAACCTGTCGCGCTCGGCCTACGTCGCCAAGGTCGAGAAGGACAAGTGCGTGGCCTGCGGTCGCTGCGTTGAGGTGTGTCCGGCCGGCGCCGCCAAACTGGGCCAGAAGCTCTGTAGCAAAAAGGCCGGTGGACAGGTGCCCGAGTATCCGCGCCAGGAGCTGCCCGATGCCACCAAGTGGGACCACACCAAGTGGTCGCCCAACTACCGCAACGACAACCGCATCGAGACGCACGAGTCCGGCACCGCTCCCTGCAAGACGGCCTGCCCCGCGCACGTTGCCGTTCAGGGCTATTTGAAGCTCGCGGCTCAGGGTCGCTATGACGAGGCGCTGGCGCTCATTAAGCGCGAGAACCCGCTGCCCGCTATCTGCGGCCGTGTGTGCAACCGCCGCTGTGAGGATGCCTGCACCCGCGGCCGTGTGGACGCCGCCGTGGCCATCGACGAGGTCAAGAAGTTCATCGCCCAGCGCGATCTGGATGCCGCGACCCGCTATGTCCCACCTGTGGTGACCCCAACGCGTGCCGGCGGCTTCGACCAGAAGATCGCCATCATCGGCGCCGGTCCGGCCGGTCTGTCCTGCGCCTTTTATCTGGCCGAGAAGGGCTACAGGCCCGTCGTGTTCGAGAAGAACGAGCACCCGGGCGGCATGCTTACCTACGGCATTCCCAGCTTTAAGCTGCAGAAGGATGTTATCGAGGCCGAGGTCGAGGTCATTCGCCTGATGGGTGCCGAGTTCCGCTATGGCGTGGAGGTCGGTCGTGATGTGACGCTCGACGAGCTGCGCGAGCAGGGCTTTAAGGCCTTCTGCGTTGCCATTGGCTGCCAGGGCGGCCGCCTCGCCGGTATTCCGGGCGAGGATGCCGAGGACGTGACCGTGGCCGTCGACTTCTTGCGCGAGGTCAACAGTGGCAAGATCGACACGCTGCCCGGCCGCACCATTGTGGTGGGCGGCGGCAACGTGGCTATCGACGTCGCGCGCAACGCTTGCCGTCTGGGCTCCGAGCACGTTGAGATGTTCTGCCTGGAGAGCGAGGCTCAGATGCCCGCCAGCGAGGAGGAGCGTCGCGAGGCCGTTGAGGACGGTGCCCACATCACCTGCGGCTGGGGCCCCAAGGAGGTTCACCTGGACGAGGCCGGTCGTGTGTGCGGTATCACCTTCAAGCGCTGCACGCGTGTCTTTGACGACGAGGACCGGTTTGCGCCCGAGTACGACGAGAACGATCTGCGCCGTGTCGATGCCGACCGCGTGGTCATGTCGATTGGCCAGTCCATTGTGTGGGGCGACCTGCTGGCTGGCTCCAAGGTGGAGCTTGGCCGCGGCCAGGGTGCCCTTGCCGATCCGCAGACGTACCAGACCGCTGAGCCCGACATCTTTGTGGGCGGCGACGTCTACACCGGCCCCAGCTTTGCCATCGACGCCATCGCCGCCGG
>CAVALS010000152.1:0-5777 GCA_963589385.1 Bacteroidaceae bacterium | reverse complement strand
AGCTCACCCATGTGTCGCAGCTCGAGCGCCCGGAGGACCCGGACTGGTATTTCTTCAATTCGCACTGGCGCAATCAGTCGGTCCTGGAACATCTACTGTGGGAGGATTGCGGCACGGCGCAGGAGTTCCAAGAGGCCACGCATGTGAGCATTCCTTGCCCCTTCTGCGGAGCGTCCTTTGAGGGCGAGTCAACGCAGCGCGTGTTTGAGTGCCCGTCCTGCGGCAACAAGATCGGCATTGCCGACCTGCTCAAGCCCGGTACCTTCAGCAAGCGTCTGACCATGGGCGTGGGTGCGGAGTATGTGCCGGAGCAGGGCATTCCCTGCGAAATCTCGCCGCAGCAGGCACGTGCCAACGCGCTGCAGCTGGTGCGCCAGTACCCCGACGCCTTTGCCGGGCACGACGTGGAAGATGCGATCCAAAACGACATGATGCTCTTCTATTTCCCCATGGCGCTGGCGGACCTGCGCATGATGGCGTCCTTCCCGGGCAAGGGCCTGAGCAAGGAGACCTTGGTGTACTACGAGGTGCTCGACTGGGCATATCCCAGGGCAAGCTACCTGGACGTTCGCCTTATGGGCATTTTGGAGCCGTGGGACTTTGCCAAGGTTGGGCCGTTTGACCCGGCCATGCAGGAAGGTGACTTTCGCGTTGTCTCCGTCGATGCGTCTACCAAGGACCAGGTGGTTATTGATAAGTTGGCGCTCGACGTTGCGGGCAACGACGCCGAGGCTGTGCTGGGGCTCAATAAAAAGAGCATCCGCACCTGGGCGCGCAAGGCCCGCAAGCACAAGGACGGCCTAGTTATGGTGCCGGTGTACTTTGTCGACCGTCCGGCAACGGATAGCCGCGACGGCGAGCAGGTGCGTATTTCCGTAAACGGCCAGACGGGCCGCGCGGCCGCGGTGGTGTTTAGCGACAAGCGCGAGACGCATATCGTGGCGCCGCTCAACCCGAGCCTGCATCTGTCCGGCGAAAGTACTGTGCATGCCACGCCCATCGAGGTCAAATACGTTAAATCTCCGTTCCTGTACCAGATCGTGCGCCGCGGAGGCGACGAGCAACCGCGCCAGGTTGCAGCGGTGGCCGAGGGCTCCTGCCGAGAGGAGAAGCCCAAACGCCGCGGCCTGCTGGGTGCGCTATTTGGGAAGTAGGGGAGTAGCGCCGGTTGTTGCCGTAACATGATGGCCGGGGGTGCGGGGCGGCTCTCAGGAGTGCGGGCTGCCGTCTGATTGTTTGAGGGTGCCAGATGTAAATAAACAGTGGAGCGGCTGCAAAAGAGCTGCCTCACTGGGTAAAATCAGGGTATGCCGCGGAACCCGCTCCTCAGTCGGTCAACTTTGGAAGCGCGGGCAACGCAGGCGCTATCGTCTAAAGGGCCGGCTGCAACCGGCCCTTTTCTGTGGCAGCCAATGGACCCACATCAGACGAAGGCCGCGTCTTTGCCTGTCAGGTCACGCTCGCCAGCCACGGCTAGAATGTCGTTGCCGGCGTCCATGACCGGTATTGTTTCGTAGCGTGCGTCTCAACCGCGAGTGCGTCTGCGACGGCTGCGGTGGCTTCGGTCGCAACGTGCTGCTACCCTTGCGCTTCGCCATTAGTCGCTTCGTTGATGGCGCGGTACTCGGCACTCAGCTCGCGCGCCAGCTCTTCCTTGCTTGGAAGATACGGCAGGTATTTGGCGGCAAACACTTGGTCGTTGTCTTCGGGCAGCGTGTACTCGACGATCGAATCGCTTTTGTCCGCGCAGAGCACGATGCCTATGGGCGGATTGTCGCCTTCGTTCATGAGCTCGCGCGTGTAGTAGTTCACATACATTTGCATCTGGCCCAGGTCCTGATGCGTAAGATCGTCCGTCTTAAGGTCGATGAGCACGAAGCAGCGCATCAGATAGTTGTAAAAAACAAGGTCAATATAGAAATGGCGCCCATCAAAGGTGATGCGCTTTTGGCGCGCCTCGAAAGCGAAGCCACGGCCAAGCTCCAGCAGGAACTTCTGAAGATGCGTGATGAGCGCCTGCTCTAGATCGCTCTCGCGAAACGCAGCATCGTCCGAGAAACCTAAAAACTCCAGTACATATGGGTCGCGGATGATATCCTCGGGGCGATGGGTCGGGGCGCTCTTTTGGATTTCCTGGGTGACGGCCTCTTTGTCTTTGCTGGCAAGTAGGCGCTCGCGGAACATGGTGTTGATCTGGCGTTCGAGCTGACGCGTGCTCCAGCGAGAATCGGCACATTCGTTCATGTACCATGTTCGAGCATCAGGGTCGGTTATACGCGATAACCTGCGGTAATGTGTCCAATTCAATTCGGAACGCAGCGCGTTCCGGATTGGGAACGCAAGATAAAACTGACGCATGTATCTTAAGCTTCTGGCGTTGAAGCCTCTGCCAAAATCCTTAGTCAATCTAACGGCAAGTTCGTCGATCAGTGCATCGCCATACTTGGCGCGCTCCTCTCCGCCCTGTTCATCAACAATACTCTTGCCGATCTCCCAATATGCCTCAACCATCGCAAAGTTAACAGCGGTATAGGCCTTGTCGCGAGCGGCGTTGAGAATCGAGGAGACCTGCTTGTAAAAACCTTCGGGCACGATTGCCGATTCTCCACGGTTTACCAGTTCGCCCATCACTGTCGCCCCGCTTTCCTCTTGTGGAATGCATCTTTATCGAATTTAGTTTAAAGCCTCGCGCGGACACGAATTGCTGTGCTGTCTGACATCATCGCATGGGGCCTTGCGGTGACTAAAATGTGGCCATAGAGACAGTTTTAACGAACCCCACGGGAGTGACGTGTATGGACAACAACACGCTGCTATTCCAGGACAAAGGTTCGGGTAGGTATAAAGACGTCAAGATCTACCCTAACCGCATTGAGGTACTCAAGAAGGGCACTTTTGGCGGCAAGCACACCGAGATTGTTTATCTTAAGGACATTACGGGCGTCAATAGAATCAAAGGCCGCGATGTTTTTCTGCGCAATCGTCTGTTGACCGCTTGCGTCTTTAGCCTGAACAGCCGTGCGAAGGCCCAGGAGTTTGTTAACGCGCTGAACATGGTGATGTAGCCGATAGCGGCGTTCGGGCCAAGGTAAAAATCGGGGGCACAGAACGGTGTTCTGCGCCCCCGATTGAGTCGATGTGTCTAAAAGGCCGGCTTGCCTATTCGACAACGTCCTCGTTGTTTTCACCGTTACTGGCAAGCATCGCCGCGCCGGCGACCGTTGTCGCCACGGCGGCGGCAGCGAGCCCGGCGGCAACGCCAGAGCCGTCGCCCGTGTCGGCGAGTTTTCCGGTCGAGCCCTTGCTCTTGTTGCCGCCGCCGTTCTTGTCGGCGCCGTCTGCGTTGGAACCCGTGCCGCTACCGGTGCCGCCTGCACTGCCCGAGGCCGCTACGGTAAAGCTTGCGGCTCCATCGCTGGCGAGCGTGTAGTTTTGCGCCGCGTCGCCCAACAGACCTTTCGCACGCACCCAATACGTCCCCGCGGCAAATGCCTCGCCCTCGGCCATTGCCGTGCCCGGAGCGCCGTCCGCGTCGTGCACAAACTCGAGCTGGGCGGTGCAGGCGTCGGTTTCGAGCTTGCCCTCGAGTGATGCCGCAATCTTGGCGCGCACGTCTTCGCCGGCCTTAAGGCCTTCGAGTCCCTCAAAATGGGGCGTCAGCGCGAGCGGATCGATATCGATGGGCACAGAGCCCTGCAGCCCCGTAACGGTCTCGTTGCCCAGGGCGTCGACATCCACGTATTCAATGGCAAACGCATGGCCCGAAGCTGTCGCGTTGAGCGCGTTGCTGCTGTCGGCAAGGCGGAAATGACCCTCGCCAACGGTCTTGCCATCCTGGAATGAGGCATCGCTCAGCGAGTCGCCGTACGTCATGCGCATGCGGGTCGGGAGATAGTACGGGAGATAGTACGAAGCCGTCTGCTTGTGCTCCGTATCGTAATTGCGCTGATAGATGCTCCGGGCCAGCGCCGCATCAACAAAGTCGGATGCGATGATGCCAATGTGCTTGAGGTAATCTGACTTTGTATCCTCGATGCCGCTGGGATTGATGTACGGGCTCTTATACAGATGCTCGTTGACTACTCGTGCCGAGGTAAAAGGATTGCCTCCGTGCGACAAGCCCGTGCAGCTGGTGTAGTTGATAGACCAGCAACGCTCCAGGACTTTCTCCTTGGCCCCGTTATCGTCCTCGACATCTACCTCGTTGCGCGTGCGCCCGGACGTTTCCTTCAGCGCATTATCGACCCAGCTGAGCTTGTCGGTTCCCGTGAGTTTGTACTTGTCCTGGGCGTATACCTTGGTGCAATAGGGCTCTTTATCGCCTGTTTCCCCCGCGGCTTCAAAGCCCCGCGCGTCTTGGACGAGACACATAGTGGCGCTGTCGGAGTGAGCCTTGATCTTGTCATCCCATTCGGTAAGGTCGAGGCCCCACGTGTGGCCGCTTACACTGTTGCCGGCGAGCCTAAATCGACGCAGCAGAACGATCTTTCCGCGCACCTCGTGTAGCGTGGGGATTCGGCTCGACGTATAGAACAGTTTGGGGTTGTCGTCCAAAACCTTGGCGAAAGCCGTCGTAACACTTTCGTCGGTAGCCTCGTCGTTGCCTCGTGATACAAGCATGATGAGCGCTTCTGTCGGGTTTTCGTTCAAAAACGTTTTAAAGTACCCGATGACATCGGAGAGATGCAGATAGTCCCCGTCTTTTTTGAATAGGTAGAAATCCCCGTGGCAGATGCCAGGGTTGTCGCCCTTTCCGAGCCGGATATCAAAATAGCGAATGCCTTCGAGCAACTGCGTGGGAATGTAATCCTGCTGGCATTTTACTTGCGAGGATTGGGGCTCGGTGTCGTTGTCCACGCTACAGGTGCCCGAATCGTGCGTACCCGGGATGCTCAGCTCGTCGAGGAACTTGTTGTCGTCGACGTATTTCATCCAACATGGCCCATCGACGTAGCTGCTGTACGTGATCCAGTCGAGGCTGCTAACCGTGGCATCGTTCTTTTTCATGTCGTAACCGATAAGTTCGAGCTCCCACGGAATGCTCTTACTCTTATGGCAGATCTTATTGTTGTCCTGGTCTTCGCCGTTCGATTCTATTGCCAGGTACTTAATGTCTTTTTTCTCGGTTTCTTTCTCGACCGTGCGGTCTCGGATGATATAGGTTCCGTTTGATTGCCGCTCGAACGCAAAAGCGCGGCTGGGCTTGTTGTCATACTCGCCGCTCCATACGTGGATGACCTTTCCGTCTTTGTCCGAGTCGCCATCGACCGACCAAATGCTGTAGCCCGTCTTTTTATGCTCTTCGAAATTGAGCAAGGTGCGGATAGCATACCAGTTTGTATCGTCATTCTTGGTCGTTACGTTCTCAAGGATGAGCTTGCTGGACGTGCCGTCATTAAACAGATGGCAGACGTTGCCGATGACGTTGCCGTCTTCGTTAACGCTTGCGGTACGAAAATAGCCCGCGGGGCGAAGGCGAATGACGAAATTGTCGAGGCTGACTGCTGGCCCGGCCGTGCTGTCCGCAAAGGCTGCCCGCGGGCTAATGCCCAGCATGGCGGTTTCGGGCAGGCTTGCAAGTGGCGACAACGCCGCGAGTCCAAGGCCCAACGTAAATGCTCGGCGGCTGATGGCGCGGTGTTCGGTCATAACTTCTCCATTCGTAGAGTGCGGTTATGCGATAGTTTTGGTCACTATACTGCTCAGATGTTTAAAGATGCTGGTTTAATTGTCTGCGCGGCGCAATAAATCGGTGGGCGGACGTGTTGGGGTGTTTG
>CAVALS010000151.1:0-5827 GCA_963589385.1 Bacteroidaceae bacterium | reverse complement strand
CAGCTGAAAAGACGCCGTGTATCTCGGCTATCGATACGACGAACTTTGCGCGCCAAATTGTGCTGGATTTTGAGTTTGCGCCGGTGCCAAAGCAGCGCCAGCGCCGCGGACTGCGCAACGAGATTATCGAGGTCGGCGCTGTTAAGCTCGATTACCACGGCAACGTGATGGGCGAGTTCTCGCAGTTTGTGCAGACGGAATATGCCGAAGGCGTTGCGTATCCCGTCCGCGAGCTCACGGGGATATCGGCCGTGGATACCGCCATGGCTGATCCTCTCTACGTGGTGATGAAAAGGCTCAACGATTGGATCGGTCGCTACTCCGCCCAGGTGGTCTGCTGGAGCGGGGCGGACCGGCGACAACTTTTGACCGAGTGTCAGGCAAAGCACATCGACCTTTCCGCATTTCCTACGGACTGGGCCGACCTGCAGGCGTTTTACACCTCGATCATGGATGTGGGCAGCCACGGGTGCGTCTCTTTGGGTGACGCGGCAACGTGGTTTGGCATCGAGTTCGACGAGTCGACGTGCCACGCCCACAGTGCCCTAGCCGATGCCCGCGTGACCGCCAAACTACTCAAACAAGTGATGGACGGGGACTACCGCGTGAGTCCGCACGCCCAGGAGATCCGCCAGCGATGGGGGATGGGCGAGTGCGTTCAAACACGCCTTTCCAGCAAGTGCCCTGAGCTGAGTGATCTGCTGCTGCAGCTGAAGTTGGAGGGGAGGTAAGGAGATGTGCTGAGAACGGTGGTCGAGTGTTGGATATACCTTGGCATCAAGGCCAATTTGATAGATCAACGCATGCAGATAGGCTGCCTACCGATAGTCCCAGGAATGACCTTCGATTCAAGTCGCCAGGTTTCAAGCTGTATATCATTTGGAACATCTGAACGGCTGGCGGGCTTGGAGGGTTCACGGCTGTAGCGTGCCGTGAGTGAGTTCGGCTCTCGCTTTAACTTGGGGCCTCGCTGATTTCTCATGCGTGACGTTTAGAATCTGATGCAAATTAAAGGCCGTATGCTCTTTTGCGGGACATGTTGTTGAACGACCGGCTTCATAAACCTGTAGCAGCTTCTCAGGGCAGATGAAAAGGGGCTAAAAACTGCTTATCTTGTTCGTGATATACGATGCTATTCTGCCAGGACTAACAACTTTCTCAAGGACGTTCCGGATCGCATTCGCGATTTGAGTTATCGACTGGACCTTGCAGACCTCGAGCGGGAGAGCTTGGATGAAACCCTCGGCAAAGTTTTGGGGCGGTAGCCACATTGCGGGCCCTTATTGTCTAACCTAGCTCGTCAAGCAGAGAGGGGTTTGCGTCTATATCCATGCCAAGGGCTTCTGCGACAGATTGCGCAACCGCAAAGGCCATCTTGGGAGGAACGGCGTTTCCAATTTGCCGATAGCGGGAGCATTGCGAACCATACCAAGGCATATCCCTCGGGAAGGTCTGTATGGTGGCGGCTTCCTGGACCGAGATGCGGCGAAGGCGAGGAGGAACGCTATCGGCTACTTTCCCGCCTTTCTGAAGCTCTTCGTGGTATTTCTCGACCCATTGGGTCGCTCCGGTTTCGAGCGTCTCTTGATCGACAATCGGCGTTCTGTTCCCGCCCATTGAGGCGGGAAGCGTCGGCGCGGGCTTGTCCATGTCCATCGGGCGGCCTTGGCCGTTGAACAGCATGCCTGCAAACGGCGACGGGCGGAGCACGGGGCTTTTTGCCGTAGTTACCTTCGCCTTGCAAGTCTGATCATTGCCCGGCTCGCCGAGAGGAGGCAGCCCGCGCAGGGCGTCGGCCACACCCACCCATTCCTTGACTGTCGGCTGCGGGTAGTTGTACTCGATGCAGGGGTCCTTGATCCCGACAAGGAACATGCGCTCTCTGGTCTGCGGGACGCCGTAATTGGCACTGTTCAGCACCTCAAGGTTGGTTTTGTAGCCAATCTCTTCCGCCTTCTTGCGGATGTCGGCAATAGTTCCAGCCCAGCGTTTGTTCTTGGCGAGTGCCTTGACGTTCTCCATCACGAACGCTTGGGGCTGGACCCTCTCGACCATGCCGAGGAAGTCGAAGACGTGACGCGAGCGGGGGTCGTTCGGGTCCATCTTCCCCGCGACCGAGAAGCCCTGACAGGGCGGTCCTCCAATGACTAGCTCCGCCGAACCCCTTCCGGGCAGTTCCTCAACCTCCCTAATATCTCCCGTGACTATCCTGTGGCTCAGTGTTTTGCCGGTCTTCTTCGAGATCGCGTCCATCGCGGCAGCGTAGGTTTTCATGGCGTCCGGGTTGATATCGTTCGCAAATACGGGGGTGAACCCGGCGGCGATGAAGCCGAGGTCGAGACCGCCCGCTCCCGAATAAAGGCTGACGAAACGCTTCATTAAAGCAATCCTCCTGAATAGTAGAGCTCATTCCAATATGGAATGAGCTCATGAGATGATATCATATACAAGCATGGGTTGCTGCCGGAAGGGGGCGTTTATGGAAGACTTCAATCTTTCTCTCGGGAGACTTATCGCTAAATGGCGGAGACGCTCCGGGATGTCACAGGCGGCGCTCGCTGAGGCAACGGGATGCCAGCAAGCGTCGATTTCGAAACTGGAAAGCGGCTCCAAGCGCATAACTGTCTCTGAGCTTTCTCAAGTGCTTTGTGCCTGCGGATTAACCTTCAGTGCGGTAAGCGACGATCTTGATGGCCTTATCGCTTATGAGCCTCAACCTTTATGGGAGCGTGTAAATGAGTAGCAGTGCAAACATTTCTGAAATATGCGAAGCGCTTCTGGCGGCGTCCCTGCCTATAGATCCGAACTCGATGGAAAGCGCCGCGATTCAGGTTGCGGACTATTACGAGAACGGCCCTGAGGAATCCAGGATTCCCGCCGAAGAGATCTCCGATCGCTTCAGCGAGATGTGGAGCTTTTGGCTTGAGAACTACGATAGTCCCTCAAAGGAATTGAAGGACGTCATTAGCGCCGCGGTTGGCGTCGACCATGAAATGGAAGAGCTCGCGAACGGCTACTTCAAGCTCGAAGAAAAACTCGAGGAGAAGCAGTTCATGGCAAGGAGTCATGCAATCGCTTTGATTGGCTGTGCTCCGCTCATTCGTACCCTTGTCGTGGAGCAACACCTCGGTCTCGATAGGATTAGAGGCATTCTTAACGTTCCTGCCGCAACTTTCGACGCCATCAATGCTGTAATCAGTTCTATCGGTATTGACCCGCCCTTCGGCTCTGAGAGGATAGCCGGAATACATGAAACTGACGTTTCAGACGTCGCCGCCCTGTTTGGTGATATCGAACCTGACGTCGCTGGAGAAACTTTCCGAGGCCTTCTCGGATCGTTCTCGAGATGCGATACGCTTGCCGACGATGTTATCGACTTGGGCCTCATTCCTTTTGAGCCGTACCAGTTTATGCTCTACTTTGAGTTGCTTACGCTTGAGATGGTTGACAGATTCCCCGGCAGGGCGATTTACGAATGCACGCCCCGTTCGAGCAATGTAAAGGCGCTTTGGAACTCCATGTATCATCCCACTCAGGAGAATCCATACCTCAACAACGCCAAGTCCGTCTATTCACTTGACGAAGCATGGGCCGAAACGAAACTCTCCCGGCAGACTAGGAACGGCTCGATTCTGCTTGCCGATGTCTTTAGCATTCTGGCAGAGTTGCCCTACACGACGAGAAGACGCGTTGCTCACATTATTCGTTGTTATTTGATTCTCATTGCCGATTCTCGTCAAACGAAGACGCCTTTGGAGCCGATCGGCGTCGATTCCATCAAGGCTTTTGTCAAGCGCGTGGGGATCTCAAACAGTTTAACCAAGGGCGTTCTCGATCAGAGGCTGGTAGATTTCCTTACCCGCTGCATTCATCCGGAAGAGGGCTGGTTCGCAAGGGGTCTCGGCTCTTCCGTGAACGAGACGAACGCTTCGGGGCGCAAATATGGCGATGTTGAATACTTGGACCTTTCAAATCGTGCACATATCGAGGCCTATGAGGCACACGGTGGCGGTCTGCGGGATGAGTACATTCAGGCGCACATTAACTCCCTGCATGAAACTGTGCGCTACCACGAGCACGAGGCGAAGTTGCGCAACGAACCCTACGACATGACCGTTAGAGTCACGTACGTTGCCCATGACGTTTCGAGACTGATTGACTTTCATGATGGATGCACAAAGGAAATCGAGGGCATTCCGTTCGAGTTTCGCTTTATGACGTACGTCGATTTGCTCAACGCTGCTGGCGGCATCGATGTCGTAATCGGAAATCTGGCGGATTTTAATGAGTTGATTCATCAGAGGATCTCTAGGCTTCCCGATGCGTATACGTTGAAGCGGCGCTATCAGGAGATTACTGGATTGGGATTATCCGAAAAGAATTAGTTGCTGGGGCCCGCGTTCCGAGCTGGGGTGGTTCGGAACGCGGGCCTCTCTGTGCTTCCATGTAGCATAAGCGCTCGGGTATCTGTGCTTATTTTGACGTGTTGGATCCATTGGAGATGGGTGCGATTTGTATTCAGCATCTCTTTACTGCTGCGCATCTAGCCGCGGCATCAATGAACTTCGCTAGCGCTTTCGGACTGTCAAAAGGCATACACAAGTGTCAGTTTTTTGACATCGCGTGGCCTGAGCGGCGGCGTGCAACGGCTGCACGCCGCCTGCGTCTGCCTACATCCCCGCAACCCCACGCGCGGCGCTCAGCAGCTCGTACTTCCTCTGGCTCCACTGGTGCAGCTCGGTCGCGCGTACGGCGTCGCGGCACAGGTCTAGAAACACCTCGGCGCCCTCGCAGAAGCACTCGCGGGCAAAGGCGCCGGGTCCGTCCGCAACGAACGCGCCGTCGGCAAAGAGCTCTTCCTCGAGCTTCTGTACCGTGAAGCGCATCTGGTGGGAGAGGCTGTTCTTGACCATGGCCGCGGCATAGCCGCTCGGCTCGTCCAGAAGATGCATTCGTTTTGGCTTGGCTGCCAGGTTGTGGAAGTTGCGCTCACTGCGCACGGAGAAATTGTCCATACGGACTCCTTTCATCGATGTTGGCAGGGCCACCGTGCCTCTTGGCCGGTTGGCGTCGGGATCGTGGAGCCAACTCTCTACCCCGACTCTGGATAAAACGCGCCCGCTCCTTGCGGGCAAGATGGAGTCTATCAACGTGTACGGACTCAACGTGTACGGACAGAAATCAAGCGCCATCCGCGAAATGACGCGCGGATGGCGTTGGTTTCCCAAGTGATTATTCGGCTTTCATCCGGAAAAGTGTCGAAATAGGCACCTTAAAACTTCGGAAAAGTGTCAAATTCGATGGGCAAATTATCCGGAAAAGTGTAGTTGGATGACAAAACAGCACTTAGAAGCCGATGCTGGATGCGGGATCCTGTGGTCGCCTTCAGCCCTCGCTACTCGTCGTCCCCGTCGTTGGGGTCGCCCTTGAGGGTGTTGATGTCCAGGTACTGGTTATCGTCCTCTTTTTGCTGGGTCTCCGACTCCGCTTGGGTGGGGCCGGAGAACAACTGGAATCCCTCAAACGCAATGACGCCGAGCAGGGCGATGACAATGGCGATAAAGGCAACCTTGACTGCCTGCGGAAATTCCGAGAAACGCAGTGCCTTTTCCTCGGCGTAATAATCGGCGAAGCGCTCTTCGCCCGTGCTTTTGGTGTACGCCGGTGCGGACGCAGCCTCCGGGTCATATTCCGGTGCGGGCGTGGCGGCGTACGGATCGTTGAGATAATCGCTCGATGCGGTTCCATAGTCCTCGGTCTCGATGCGACCGTTGCCAGCATAGCCATCGGAATAATCGGAATATGCCGCACCGCCCTCATAGTCCGC
>CAVALS010000150.1:0-5837 GCA_963589385.1 Bacteroidaceae bacterium | reverse complement strand
TGGTCACCAGGTCGCGGATCGTCACCGCGCCCTCGCCCTCAATTGAAGCCTCGCGTGCCTCTAGACGCACCACGTGCGGATGATGCGCAAACTTGAGTTCGGCAGAGTCCTCGATCGTCACGATGCGCTCGCCGGTGGAAATCTCGCATGACAACGCGTTGAGCAGGGTGGTCTTACCAGATCCCGTGCCTCCCGCAACCGCCAGGTCCTGTCGCAGCGACACCGCGCACGACAGCAGCTGCGCATACCAAAGCGGCAGCGACCCCAGCCCCACAAGCTCGTCCAGCGAGCAGATGCGGTCCGAGAACTTTCGGATGGTGAGAATCGGTCCGTCAATCGCCACAGGCGGAATCACCGCGTTGACGCGATAGCCCGTTTTGAGGCGGGCGTTGACGATGGGGCTGCGCTCGTCGATACGGCGGCCAAGTGGCGAGATGATGCGGTCGATAAGCACACGGATCTGCTCATCATCCTCAAACGCATGCTCGATGGGGTGCAAGACGCCGCCGCGTTCAAAGAAAGCCGAGCGGCAGCCGTTGATCATGATCTCGGTAACGGTGTCGTCCTCGATGAGCGGCTGCAACGGCCCCAGGCCCACCACGTCATCTAGGATTTCATCGATGATGGTCTCGCGCTCGGGCGTCGCGAGATCGGTCGGCTCCTCAACATTGAGCGCCGCCTCCACCGCGGGACGCAATTCCGAGCGGGCAAGTACCGGGTCGATATAGGCGCTGATACGCGCCACTTCGTCGTAACCCATGCGGTCCATCACGGCGCGCTTAGTGCGTCGTTTCACCGCGCGGCGACGCCCCGCATCTACAGGCGCTGCCGCCGCTGCAGCGCCGGCAGCCTTAATCCTCGTTTGCAGGCTCATCGCTGATCACCCTCGCGCGACCAGGGAAGGCGGATACGCGGGCGTTCGGTGCGCGTTGCACGGTCGGCGACCATATCGCTCCAAGGGCCGACGGCGCACCCCAGTTCCACGAGCATCTCGCGCGTGGCCTCGCGCACGCTGGTCGCAAAAGCGCTGGTCTGCCCCACTGCCTCGTCAGCGCGCCCAAACGCCATGAGCGCGGCGAGATCCTGCCCACCATCGGCGATACGAATCTTGGAGCTCAACGCACAGGCAATCTCAAAGCGCATGGCGACGTCTTCGTCTGCCCCGCGCGCACCGAACCGGTTGAACACGGCGCTCATGCGCGTGCGCGGCACACCTACTCGACTTGCCAGTTCAATGACGCGCGACGCCGATGTCGCGGACGATACCGCCGCATCGCCAACGACCAGGCAACGGTCGCTCGCCGCCACCGCAGCCGCCACGGCGTCGCCCCAAAAGACCGAGGTATCGATAAAGACCACGTCGGATTCGCGACGCAGGACATCAAGCAGTAACTCCACCGGACGCGCCATGAGCTCGGCTTGCTCGGGCGCCGCGACGGGACCCCAGAGCGTAACGCCCGGCGCCACGCGCATCGATGCGGCCACGATATCCGGCTCGATGAGCGCGCCCGCCGCCGACGGCTCGATAAGTGCCGCCATATCGCGCGGAGCATCGACGCCCAACAAGTCGTAAAGGTTTCCAAACATCAGGTCCAGGTCGAGCACGGCGGCACGCAAGCCCAACAGCGACGATGTGTGTGCCATGGTGGCAACGATCGTCGACTTGCCGCAACCGCCCGAACCCGAAACGGCGCAGACAACCGGTGCCCGACGCTGCGGAGCGGCAGCGTCTACCGGCGGCATCGGAGGCGGCGGGGCGGGCGTCGACGACAGCGCCCCCGTCTCCCCCGCCGCAACCACACGCTGCGTCCAAGCCGGCATGGCAGCTTGTTCGGTCTGCGAGGCAGGTTCGTTCTGCGCAATCTGCTCATGCTGCATCAGCGACAACTCGCCGCACCCGGCAAAGCCCTCAACTTCGTCGAGTTCATCCGCCAGATTCACGCCGTGCACGTATCCCATATCTACGGCCGGGGAGTCGCCAGCATGCTGCGCCGGCCCTCCGGCGTTATCGTATACAAGGGGGTTCCGGGGGCGCCGACCATGTTCGGCTTCCGCTTTTCCATAATCATCAACACGCGGGCCTCTTGTAGCGCGAGGCGCCCCGGGTTCCCTATCAACAAAAGCATCGGGCTCAATCGTCATGCGCCGATCGGAATCAACCGCTCCCTCGCCCGCGCACCCGTTGCCGCATATACTGTGCGCAGCGATGACCTCGGTCGCCCCTGCGCGAAACAGCCCCTCGATATCCGACGGATCGAGCGCTTCTATCAACACGACCACGCGACTCACGCGGCCTTCGGCCGTCAGGCGCGCAACAGTCTTGCGCACATCTTCGGTATCAAACAGAGACGCCGCGATGATGGCAGCCCCGCGGCGCGACGGAAACGCCCGCGCCATGGAAACCAGCCCGTCCAGGTCACCCACGCGAAGCACCTGTGCACCCGCATCACGGCCCTCGACTTCCTGCTGCAACAGCCCGTAATCGCCGCACGCGCAGCACGCAAGCCAGATCGCCTTCATCACTCGTCGCCTCCGCTCTTTTTGCCGCGCGCCGTGGCGGGAATTGTCAAGCTGACCGTTCCCTTGCCCGAGGCTCCCAGCAGTTCCTTGACGTCTTCGGGGTCAGCCGCCAGCGTCACCCATTCGATCTTGCCCTCGCGCGTGGCACCGGAATCCTCACTGGTATCGATCACGTGCGCGCCGCACAGTCGATCGGTTACGCCGTCTTTTTGCACATACACATCCACGTAGCTGCCCACGCCCGTAGCACCGCCGACCGAGTGCTCGGCATCGACCGCCACCGAAACGGCGACCTTGCCCTTAGGCACCTCGAGCTTGTGGCTCTCGGCCTTGGTGTAGACATTGCAGATCACGGCGTTTTTGGGAATACGCGAAGTCGTCACGTCGCCGCGCACCTGGCGCAGCTCGGTCGCCGCGTCACGCGGCAGCAGACTCGTCAGCCATTCCCGGGTTATGACATTGGTCTCATCGAGGGTCTCGCCCACATCGATATCGCGCGCCGCGACGCATACCTCGACGCGATCGCCACCGTACTTGGCCAAGGTCTCAGCCTGGACCTGTTCGGCTTGCAAGCGGATCGACGAGCCGTAAACCATGCAGAGCAGAGCAGCGAGCACGCCCGCGACCAGACTGATGGCGATGCGTTTGCTCTTGTTCACGGCCGCTCCTCTCATGGCAGTGCCGGGCGAATGCCCGTACCACCATTGTCTGGGCGGTCAGAGTGCAAAGCGGCGCAATTGCGATTTTGGTTTTCGATGTCAAACCAATCGCTGACCAAAAGCTGACCAGCCCGTCAAGCTCGTGGCAAGGTTTTGGTCAGTACGTCAGCAAACTGCATGTTTCGAGGCTTTTCCGCAGCAAAAAAGCCGTCTCCCGAACAGTTGGGAGACGGCTGTCATAGGAAAAATCAATTACAGATGAATATCGGGATCGAGCATTTGAGCGCTCACGCGCATGGATGACGCCAGGTTTTGGAACGTTTCCAGACGCAGGCTGTCGATCTGCCCGGCGTCTTCGGCCTCGCGAACGGCGCAACCCGGCTCATGGGTATGCGTGCAATCGCCAAACCGGCACGCGCGCGATGCCTCGACAATCTCGGGGAAGGCGCGCGCCAGACCCCGCTCGTGACCCACGAGCGGTAGACTGCGCAGGCCCGGGGCATCGGCAATCACGCCGGCGTCGCCCGGCAGCGCCACCATCACGCGCGCGACGGTAGTGTGACGGCCCTGGTCGTCGCGTTCGCGCACACCGCCAGTCGCCAACGTATCGTGGCCCAGAAGCGCATTGAGCAGCGTCGACTTGCCGGAACCCGACTCGCCCAGAATCATGGCGCAGCTCCCAGCAGGCACGCAGGCACGGACCTCGTCCAGGCCGCGGCCCTCGGCAGAGGACGTCACGATCACGCGCACGTCCGGACCCACCAGGCGGTGCACGCGGTCCAGATCGCGCTCGAGCTCCTCGGCATCGCAACGGTCAGCTTTGGTGAGCACCACCACCGGCTTGGCATCGCAGTCGAGCGCCAACACCAGCGAGCGCGCCACGCGGTCGAGCAACACCTCGCCGGCACCGAGCGCCTGCACGATTAACACGCTATCCACGTTGGAGCAGAGCACCTGGCGCTCTCCGCGGGCACGGCCGCGCCAACGCTCAAGGCTCGTACGGCGCGGCAGCACGCACTCAATCACGCCCATATCGTGCCCGGGAGCGCGGCGCACCGCCACACGGTCTCCCACGGCAGGCAGCAGGACCTCGTCCTCGCCGCGCGACTTGGCAAACCCCACGGCATGCTCGGCGCGAAAGGTGTCGTCGGCAGTGGCCACCAGCGGAAACCCGCGATCCAGGCGAACAACGGCACCCAGCTGCATCTGCTCGGGCTCCTCGGCATGTACGCAGAAATCATCAAAGGCAGTCTGCTGGGCTTCATCGACCGGCAGGTCATCAAACGCCGGAACGTCCTGCAGCGCGTCAAGTCCCGGCACGCTTGCCAGCAGCTCCTCGGCAGACGCGGGGGCCTCGGTCGCAAGCTTCCGACGACGATCGCGCTTAGCCCGCGCCCCCGTCGTCTTTTTCTTCGCCTTCGCCTTAGCCTTGCCCACAAGCGCCTCCCAGCACCACAAATCACAACTGAGCAGGTATTTTAAATCAAAAAGAGCTGGCCGGGCAAAGCCCTAAATCAAAAAGAGCCGGTCGAGCAAACGCTCGATCGGCTCACAATCTTTCCCTCAGCTTACGGTCCCGAGAGGTTGTCCGAAGGCCCGACCGCCGAGAGGGGTTTCTTCTGAGCGATCCCGCAGCGCGAAGCGCGAGGACCAGCGAAGAAGAAACCCCGCAGGCGGTCGGGCCGGTGGGAGGGATGGCCTTTCGACCTACTCTTTTTCGACCGCGCGCATGATCGCCTTGTAGATCTCCATCAGCGGGATGATTAGGAAGGCCAGGCCCAGCGCGGCAAGAACGCCCTTGAGCTCAAGCGTCACAGGACCAAAGAACATCTCGGCAAGCGTCGGCTGAACGGTCACGATAACCGTCAGTACCAGCGCCAACGCGGCCGAAGCCCACAGCCACTTGTTCTGCTTCTTCATGCTAAACAGCGACGCACGACGGCTGCGCATATTGAAGCAGTGGAAAATCTCGACCATGTTGAGCGTGATGAACGCCATCATCACGCCTTCCTCGTCGGCATTGCCGGTGATCATATCGGCGATGTGGATGTAGCCCATGTCAAAGTACACGCCCACAAAGAAGCTCGCCAGCACCAGCACGGTGATGATCAGGCCCTGGACCACGCAGTCCAGACCCATATTACCGGCAAAGACGCCGTCCTTGGCGTTGCGCGGCTTGCGCTTCATGATGTCGCCCTCGGCATCCTCCATGCCCAGCGCGAGCGCGGGGAAGCAGTCGGTGACCAGGTTCACCCACAGCAGCTGCACCGGCTGGAAGATGGTAAAGCCGATGAGCGTGGCGATGAACACCGAGAACACCTCGGCAAGGTTGGCCGAAAGCAGGAACTGGATGACCTTGCGGATGTTGTCGTAGATGCGACGGCCCTCTTCGCAGGCACCGATGATGGTGGCGAAGTTGTCGTCGGCGAGCACCATGTCGGCGACGTTCTTGGTGACGTCGGTACCGGTGATGCCCATGCCCACGCCGATGTCGGCACGCTTGATGGACGGGGCGTCGTTGACGCCGTCGCCCGTCATGGCCACGATCTGGTCGCGCGACTTCCAAGCCTCGACGATGCGTGTCTTGTGCTCGGGCTGGACGCGGGCGTACACGCCGTAGTCCTCGATGTGCGCGTCGAGTTCCTCGTCGCTCATGCG
>CAVALS010000149.1:0-5862 GCA_963589385.1 Bacteroidaceae bacterium | reverse complement strand
CCCCAACGGGGTCACGCCGCAAATCCACATGAGCATCGAGGCTGGAAGCGGAAGCATGGAATTGGCCCCGAGCTGTATGTAGATCGCTACAACGTTGACAAGCAACAGCATGCCAATCGGACCGAAGCCGGACCCAAAATAGGAAACAGCGATCACGCAAGAGACCACGTATGCAAGGCAGACGACACTCGCCAGAAGAAGTCGATAGCAAAAAAATCAGGTCGAAATACTGCTGAGCATCTAAAACGATCGCGCAGTTAAGGCAGTACAAAACGACACTCGACAGGATAAACGCGCCCAAAAGGGCAAAAGAAGACAGCACCACTCGCGCAACGATAGCGCACACACGCTTCCCTCCCCGAGCCTCCGACAACCCCCACGGTTCCTCAATAAAGCCCGAACTGACAAAGCGCAGCACAATGCAAGCCGCGATGAACGGAAAGAACAATGCATGAGCCAACGGGGCTACGTTGAACAGCAGACCGCGAAAAACCTCTGCATTACCAAATAGAAGGACATCCTCTGCCGATAGCCGAAGCGTCGGGTCTGGGAAAAAGCCTAAGAAACTGTTCTCACGGAGGCTACAGAACCACATCGGGAAAGAACTAAGCTGCAATACCACCATGCACGAATAAATTACCAGGATTAAGGCGTACGTCCATTTGCTCACATGCTTCAATTCTGAATGAAGGAATCTTCTAGTCTGACGAGCCATTGAGCACACCCCCAGCACGAAAGCTCACGAGAGCGTAAATCAATACCGATAGACAGCTGGCTGCCACGCCATATCCCAGAAGCGTCAGCTGCCCCATATCGCTATACCCAAAGGCACATCCGACTCCAAGGTACGGCCCCGGAAGAAAGAAGATCCATCGCAAGGACGGTATGGGCGTCTGAAGGTAAGTTCCGTAGAGCGTCAAGCTCATGACAAATCCAATAATTATCGCAGCCCCGCTCAATACAGCGCTGCCTGTAATCCGATAGATGGTCACCGTCTCCAGCGCAACCGATATCACCAATACAGCGTTGACTATCATTGCAGGCAAAAATGCAGCCAGCATGTCGTGCGAGAGGTTATGCCCTCCACGTATTATGGCTATTGCAAAAAGAAGAAGGCAAAGCGCGCTATATGCTACGCCAATTATTAAAGCAAACGAAAGCACATGTGCTAGGACCCCATTAAAGCGGGTAAGACCTCTTGCTGAAGAAATTCGGTGTCCCTCTTCATAGCCGCACTCCTGTAAAATCGCCAGGCAAACGATGAGCGGAACGAACAGAGACGTGCCGGCAAAAGCACTGCGCACAAGGGACTCATCGGGTGCAGAAGGATCGATTACATTCCAGCAGAAACCAATATCCTTCCCAAAAACGCTATTGCCAAAGGCGAGCAACGTTGTTCCGTTTTTTAGAAAGACACCGAAGAGAAGGCCGAACGCCAGAATAAGCGCAAGACCAAACTTCGCCGGAAACATCCTGTGCAAACGCATCATATCTGCCTTTATGGGATGGATCGCCCGCTTCATAGCGAGACCGCCTTCATCAAGCGCCTGTAATACTCTTTTAGGGATGGCGCCTCATCCCTTATGACGTCCATCGATTCCATTTTCAGCAGTTCGCCGTCATGAATAAACACGCAACTTGTTGCAACTGATGCCAACTCATCCAAATCATGACTAGAGATGAGCATGGTCTTACCCTGTTCTCGATTCAATCGACCGATAAGGGCCCATATACTCTCGATGCGCAGCGGGTCCAACCCGTTTGCTGGCTCATCAAAAATAAGCAGATCAGTGTCACCCAACAAAGCCGTAGCTATATCCAGCCGCCGTTTCATTCCCAGAGAAAAACTGCTCACGCTCTTTTTCTCTTCGACGTCCAGCCCGACTAGGCTCAAAACGCGAGGAATCTCACGATTCGCATCAAGCCCCCCATTCCGAACATCGGATTTGGAGATTCTCAACCGCACTGAGGGATTGGTATGCTCCGCTGGAATCTGGCACATAGCCGACACGCGTCCGCATCAGGCCAAGCTCTCTTTTTGATTTGCCTCCAAAGAGCTCCACGCTCCCCGACGATGGCTCGCAGAGGCCCAAGACGATTTTAATAAGCGTGCTTTTGCCCGCACCGTTTGCACCGACAAGGGCACAGAGCTCAGACTGATGCACCTCGAAGGAAACGTCATGCAAAACGCGCCGTTTCCCGTAGCGCTTTGACACCTTTGATAGCTTTATCGCTGATGCGTTCATTGGACCCCCGTTCTGCTTGATAGAAAACCGCTCATATCGTTCCTTCTTTCCTCTATCGTTTTCCATTGTTATTATTGTTTTTCGATAACTCATATTTGTCAAGATAATCTAAAAGAAGGGACCCGTGTTAGACACGGGTCCCTTCACGCTGATAATTCGTTTTAGTTGTTCGCCTTAAGCTACTCGTCACTCAAATCGACAGCAAAGACTGATGTCGGAAGCGACGCCTCATTGCCTCCGCCATCCCGCATCTGCCTCACAACATTTTTTGCGCGCTCGACAATAAGCTCCTCAAGCTCTTTCTCGTTCACGCGCTGAATAATATCTCCCGGTTGACAATCAAGCTCATCACAGATATCGAGAAGCGTCTTTAGGCGAATAGCTTTTATCTTTCCGTTTCTAAGCTTTGAAATAATAGCCGGAGTATGCCCCGTCGCCCGAATCAGATCAGCGCTGGTCTTTCCGGTCTTAAGCAGCTGCGTCTCAAGCTCGATGATGAGATAGCTCATGTTTCCTCCTACACAAGCTCGTCAGACTGCTCTTGGAGCAGCGAGGCATAACTCCAGATCGCCGAGATAAACAAGCAGACAACTGCGCCGATAAACGACCCCGCATCAAAGGTAGCGCCTTGGCAAATCTCAATAACGAAGGAATGAGGCACGATGTAAAGCTCCAGTCCGCCAATGGTGAGATTGACCGATCCATAGGCACCAACAAACGAAACCGCAGCGTTAACAGCAAAGGCAAGTGCAAGAACACGGATAAGCCGCACATGTGCCCTGGTAAAGGGCGAGACACCCCGCGAGATGTTACGGCTGATCCCACACAAAACGACAAGCGAAATACCCACAACGAGTGCCAGGCACAGCCCGCCTGGGATAACGATGCACCCGCCATTGGGAAGCGTCACGACACCGAAAGAATCGACAGAAGCAACGTTTGCAATCGCATACCAGGTCACGTAAACAACCAACGCGGCAAAAGCGACGAGCATCCCTGCAAAAACGGCTGCCATGCAAAAACCAAGCTTCCTGATATTTTCGCCCGCCTTGGCCATACGCTGAACGCTGTTGGACATACACTCACCCTCATCGACTCTATCGTTATTCGAACAGTTTATCGAACAACGATATGGATTGCATGCGGAAAGCCCCGCCAGTGCGCATAGGCCATTCACTAATCAGAAAAGGTGAGAGTGGATTATTGGACACGTATCGAACGAGAGTGGATAATCTCCCACTTTGAGGCCACCACCGGGCCTAAAACGGGAGATTATCCACTCTCATAGTCATCAAGGCTCGCAAGCTCTTATTCAGCCGCCTCGCGCAGAGCCGACATCGTAGCCGCATATTGCTGCTGCAGCGCATGCATTCCCTCGCGAGCGCCGTCAACGGCATCGGCGCCGCGCAGCGCCTCGGTCACCACGACCGCCGGCTCGTACAGATTATCAAATCCCAGGTTCTGGCTCACGCCCTTGAGCGTGTGCGCTGCCATAAACGCACCTTCGGCGTCTCCTGCCGCCATGGCGGCCTCCAGCTTGTCCATGCTCTCGTCATCCAAAAACTTGAGGGCAAAGCGGGCAAGCATTTCCTCGCCCATCAGCCGAGCGCACGCGTCATCATAATTAGCGTCGATCTTCTCATACGCCTCACGCATGGAAATCATGGATTAAAACTCCTTTGGTCAAACTAAATCGTGGGAAACGCGACAACGTCGGCGGGGCGTGCCAACGTCTCGGCAATACGGTCTTGCACCTCGAGCAGGCAGTCGAGCAACAGCGGGTTAAACTCACCGCACTTACCGTCCAGGATCATCTGGATAGCCTCCTTGTGCGGGATAGCGTCCTTGTACACACGCACGCTCGTCAGCGCATCGTACACGTCAGCCACCGAAACCACCTGTGCGGCGATGGGAATCTGGTTGCCCTTAAGGCCATCGGGATAACCCTTGCCATCCCAGCGCTCGTGATGCCAACGCGCAATCTGGTACGCATATTCCATAAGCGCATTGCCGACGTGATGGCGACCCAGCTCAAGCAACATGTCAGCACCGATCGTGGTATGCGTCTTCATAATCTCGAACTCCTCGGGCGTAAGACGCCCGGGTTTGTTGAGAATCGCATCGTCAATCGCCATCTTGCCAATATCGTGCAGCGCCGAAGCCAGGGCAATCGTGGAGCGCTCCTCGTTGTCGAGGGAGATAGTGTCGCTACGCTGGACCAGACAGTCAAGCAGCAGCTCGGTCAGCTTCTCGATGTTCGTAACGTGCCTGCCGCTCTCGCCGTTGCGAAGCTCCATGACGCCGGCCATGATGTCGATGAGCATGCGACTGTTCTTGACGCGCTCGTTGTGCTGCTGGGACAGCAGGCTCGTCAGGCGGCGCTGTTTGGCGTATAGGCGGATGGTGTTGCTTACACGGCGGCGCACGACACGGGAGTCAAACGGGCGGTTGATATAGTCCGAGGCGCCCAGCTCGTACGCGCGCAGAACCATATCATCGGAATCTTCGCTCGATATCATGATGAAAGGCAGATTGTCGATACCCGATCGGCGCGACAGATCGGCCAGCACCTCAAAGCCGCTTATGCCCGGCATGACAATATCCAGCAGCACGAGCGACAACTCATCGCCATAGCGGTCGACCATGTCGAGCGCCGTACGACCGTTGTCGGCCTCGAGGATGCAATACTCGTCCTTGAGCATCTCGTTGAGAATGGCTCGGTTCATCTCGGAGTCATCGACAATAAGCACCGAAGGCTTTTCGCTTTGGAAGGCTTCGATGGAATCGGCATCGGTCACGACCGTACCGGCTTTTGCCTTAGCGCGGCTCAATAACTGGACAGCGCGGCCAACGCCCTCATCGACCGTCTCGCCATGAATGCGAACGCCACCAACACATGCCGTCAAGCTCACGTACTCATGGCCCGGAACAATCGTGGCATGAACGGCATCGGATACCTGATGCAGGCGACGGGTAAAGTCATCGGAGGGAATATTGGGCATGACGACCACAAATTTGTCGCAGCCATAGCGTACAAGCTCGTCAGTCGAACGAATTCCGCTGCGTATGGCCGTCGCCACGGCACCGAGCGCAAGGTCGCCGGCATGACGGCCACACGTATCGTTGAAGACCCTAAAATCATCAAGGTCGATCACCGCAACGCCGGCATTCATGCGGGCGTTGCGGAGCTTTTCCTCGTAATATCGGCGATTGCGCACACTCGTCAGCACATCGGTGTAGACGAGGTCCTCTTCTGCAGCCTCTTGCTCATCGATCGGACGCACCATCAGCAGGACGTGAGGCTCGCCCTCGACCTTCAGAGGGCGCAGGCGAGCGCGGTACTCGGTACCATCATTGAGCAGCTGCTCCGATACATCATCGGAACCTGCCAAGGCCTCAAGACTTGACTGACGCAGACAAGGGCACCGATTGCCGGCGAGCAGGCAGTTAGGCTCGCTCTTAATCTGATCGGCCGACAGCAAACGCACCACGGGGTAGGTCTTCGCGACGCGGGCGACCTCGGCGGCAGCCTCCTCGTCGGTTAGATTGACCTCGTGATTATTGAGCATATGGGGCCCTTTCGATAGTTTCGCATGGTAGCGGTGGGTTCCAAATG
>CAVALS010000148.1:0-5909 GCA_963589385.1 Bacteroidaceae bacterium | reverse complement strand
ACATCTTGCGCACGCCGTCGGTGCCCTCGAGCAGCGGCATGGTGAGCGCGATCTGGGGCTCCATGCCCATCTTCTCCATGAGCTCGCGGCCGGCGAGCAGGTTGAAGAGCTGGTCGGTGCCGCCCATCTCGACGTCGGCCTTAATCTGAACGGAGTCGAAGGCCTGCATCACGGGGTACAGGAACTCGTGCAGGGCGATCGGCGTCTGAGACTGGTAGCGCTTAGTAAAGTCGTCGCGCTCAAGGATGCGGGCGACGGTGAACTTGGAGCATACCTGCAGCAGGCCGGCCAGGTCCATCGAAAGGATCCAGTCACCGTTGTGCACGATGGTGGTCTTCTCGGGATCCAGGATCTTCATGGCCTGGCTCACGTAAGTCTCGGCGTTGGCCTCGATCTGCTCCTGCGAAAGCTGCGGACGCGTGGAGTTCTTGCCCGAGGGATCGCCGATCAGCGCGGTGCCGTTGCCGATGATAAGGGTGACGTTGTGGCCCAGGTCCTGGAACTGGCGCATCTTGCGCAGCGGCACGGCATGGCCCAGGTGCAGGTCGGGGCTGGTGGGGTCGACGCCGAGCTTGATGTTGAGGGGCTCGCCCTTCTCAAGCTTCTTGCGAAGGTCGGCCTCGGGAACGATCTGCGCGGCGCCCGAGGTGATGATACGCATTTGCTCGTCAACAGACAGCATTGGGTATCCTCCTTTTGCTATAGCACCCTCACCGGATACGGCGGTGCTGGAAGTCCATAAACTCTCATATGATAACAAACTGACGCGACGCGGCACCTACGACAGGAAAATCCTCGTCCTGCCGCATGCGTCAATGGCAACTGGCAGGCGTGTACCGTCACGCTCGACCAGATAGCGTACCTGCCGACGGCGCAAGCAGTCGCGGCAACGGACCTGTCCCGTCGCATCGGTAGCGCAGACGCCCTCGGCGGTCAGCAGGCAGTGCTCGCACACCATAAGCTCGGGACGGTCGGCGTCGACCGGACCCCAGACGCCGGGTTCAGCAGCCAGTTCGGCAATACGCTCCGCATCATTGCCGAGCAACTCGGCCGGCAAGTACACCCGCCCCGCACCGAGTCCGCGCAGCCAGGTAAGCGTGGCCCGATTCGCGCAGAACACCGGCGCCGCCACGTCAAACGTCACGCCCAGCTCGCGAGCGATCACCACCTGTCCCAAGTTGCGGCAGACGACGCACCCGGCACGCTGCATCAGTGAGCGGGTCCGGTCAGCGTCACCCGTGCGGCACACCTCGTCAAGCACCACAACGGCGTCGGACAAATCGAGTTCTCCGCGCGGGTCGGCATCCATCAGCTGCCAAGCAAAAACCATGCGAGCGGGAACCGCGCACTCCACCAACTCCGTCGACGCACCGCCATCTACCGCAACGCTATCCAAGGGCAGCACCTCAACGGCACGCGCAACGGGCGCAATCGCACCCGCCTCGGCCTGCATGCGCTCCAACACCGCCGCCGTCTGATCCAACACGCCGGCGCTGCGAATCAGGTACACCTCGCAGCCCGTGTCAACCTTACGCTTGCAATGCACGACGACGCGCTCCCCCGCTGCGGCATCCACCGGACAGGGCACCTGCGGCCAGCGCTTGGGCACATCGGGACGCGCGTCGACACCCGGATAGAACCGAATCTCGAGCGTATCACCCGCCGCCACGGCGGCGTCGAGCTCAACGGTCACCTCTTCGTGGCCCACAGCGACCAAGCGCCCCACGTACACGCCCTGGTTAATTGCGCGCTCAAAGCTCATCAGCTCGGCACCCGAACGCCCCCGCAGATACGCGTCGGTAAACCCACGGTTAAACGACCGGCCCAGCTCGCGCTCAAGCTCTTCCACGGCACCGGGGTTCCACGCGCCGTCGCACAGCATATCGAGTGCCCGGCGCCACACCCGCACCACGTTGAATACGTAATCGGGGTTCTTCATGCGCCCCTCGATCTTGAGCGACGCCACGCCAGCATCTACAAGCTCGGGCAGATGCGCAATACCCAGATAGTCGCGCGGACACAGCAGGCGATCTCCCTCGACGGCGACAACGCTCTGTCCCGCCTCGTCCACTAGGTCGTACGCCAGACGGCACGGCTGTGTGCAATCACCGCGCATCGCAGAGCGCCCACGCCGCAGGGCCGAGAACTCGCACGCCCCCGAATATCCGATGCAAATCGCACCGTGGCAGAATACCTCGATGGGCACGCCCGTGGCACATAGCGCCGCAATCTCGTCGACCGTCAGCTCGCGTGCCGTCGTCACGCGCTCGACCCCCAGCTCATCGGTGGCAAGCCGCACGGCACCTTCGCTATGAACGCCCGCCTGCGTGGACAGGTGAATCTCGACCCCGGGAATCGCCGCGCGCAGCGCGCAGGCCAACCCGGCATCGGCGACAATCAGAGCATCGGCGCCCAGCCCCAGCGCATGAGCTCCCAACGCCACCGCGTCGGACAACTCATCGTCAAACACGAACACGTTGAGCGTCACGTACACACGCACGCCATGGGCATGCGCCACGGCGCAGCCGCGCGCAAACTCGTCATCCGTAAAGCCATGGGCGCTCACACGGGCGTTAAAGCCGCCCAACCCCGCATAGATGGCATCGGCACCCGCGGCGATGGCCGCAAGCATCTGGTCGAGCCCGCCCGCCGGCGCCAGCAGCTCGGGCAGCGCCGTGCCGGCAGCATCCAATCCAGTCTCGTATTGTCTGCTCGGCCCCATCGTCCGAATCGCCATCGACAAACTCCTTACCAAGGTATGCATTCACTCTGAAAAATGCCGTCTTCCAGCATACACGAGGCATCGCGCGCCCCGTTTGGTTTATCGTGTAATAACTTATGTCCATCCTGCCCCGACGGCACATCCACCGTCCGGCACGACATACCTGGAGGTCAATATATGGGTCCTCGCCAACGACAGGGACACAGCCGTTCAAAGACGCACGCCCTGCCCATAATCCTGCTCTCGTTTTTGGGCTTTCTGCTGATTGCGGGCGTGGCATTTGGCATCGGCATGGTCGGCAACGTCAACCGCTGGCTGTCCGATCTGCCCGACTACACCGACGCCAACGCGTATCTGGTGAGCGAGCCCACCGAGATCGTCGACTGCAACGGCAACAAGATCGCGAGCTTCTACACGCAAAACCGCAAGTCCATCACCAAGGACGAGGTCTCCCCCTACGTGCTGCAGGGCACCGTTGACGTCGAGGACGAGCGCTTCTACGAGCACGGCGGTATCGACCTGTGGGGTATCGCGCGTGCTGCGGTGGCAACCCTCGGCGGCGGACACGAAGGCGCCTCGACTATCACCCAGCAGCTGGTGCGCAACACCATCCTGCAGGAGGAGCAGTTCGACTCGACCATCGAGCGTAAAGTGCGCGAGGCCTACATCGCCGTCAAGATGGAGGACATGTACTCCAAAGACGAGATCCTCATGATGTACCTCAACACCATCTATTACGGTCACGGCGCCTACGGTATTGAGGCCGCCGCCGAGACCTACCTGTCCAAGAGCGCCGCCGACCTCACCCTGAGCGAGGCCGCGCTGCTCATCGGCCTTCCCAACTCGCCCTCGCAGTACGACCCCACGGTCAACCCCGACCTGGCGCTGTCCCGTCGCAACAAGGTCCTTGACAACATGTTGCGCCTGGGCCACATCACGCAGGAGGAGCACGATGCCGCACAGGCCGAGCCCATCACCCTCAACGTGACCGAAATCTCGGGCAGCGGCGTCGACGTATACTCGCAGCCCTACTTTGTCGCCTATGTTAAGCAGCTGCTGGAGCAGGAGTTCTCGACCGACGTGCTCTTTAAGGGCGGCTTGACCGTCAAGACCACCATCGACCCCACGATGCAGCAGGTGGCAGAGAATGCCGTCCGCGAGCAGCTCGACACGCTCTCGCTCGACGGCCTGGACATGGGCATGGTCGTCGTCGACCCCAAGACCGGCTACATCAAGTGCATGGTGGGCGGCTATGACTACAACGCCGACGAGAACCACGTAAACCATGCCACGGCCAAGCGTCCCGTCGGCTCCACCTTTAAGGCCTTTACGCTGGCAACTGCCATCCAAAACGGCATGAACCCCAACGTCACCCTCAACTGCAACTCGCCGCTCAAGGCCAAGGGCACCACGACCGAGGTCCAAAACTACGCCAACCATAGCTATGGCAACATCACGCTTAAGCAGGCGACGGCATACTCCTCCAACACCGGCTACATCCAGGTGGCGGAAGCCGTCGGCAACAGCAAGATCATCTCGCTCGTCAAAAAGCTCGGCATCGATCCCGCCAAGGACAACATCGAGGACGTTCCCGTCATGACGCTCGGCACCGGCTCGATCTCGCCGCTCGAGATGGCCGCCGCCTACGCGACGTTTGCCAACGGCGGCTACTATCGCCAGCCGATCGCCATCACCGAGATTGACTCTCGTACCGGTTCGGTGCTGTACCAGCACACGGACAATCCCTCACAGGTGCTTACCGAGGGCGAGGCCGCCGCGGTCACCGATGTTCTGTCCGGCGTCATGCAGGGCAGCGGTACGGGTGCTGCCGGCGCCTTGAGCGTCAACCAGCCCTATGCCGGCAAAACGGGCACCACCGACAACACCACCAACCTGTGGTTCTGCGGCTATACCCCGCAGCTGGCGTGCGCCCTGTGGACCGGCTATTCCGCAGGTGAGATCCCCATCCAAAAATACGGCACGGACCTGCTGGGCGACAGCACCAACCTGCCTGTCTTTAAGCGGTTTATGAACACCGTTCTGACCGGTACCGAGCGCGAGGAGTTTGCGACCGGAACGGCGCCCACCTACAAGAACAACAGCGTCTGGAAGTTCTACGGCACCAACAACGCCAAGAAGACGGAGAACGACGACAAGGACGAGAACGAGGACGAAGAGGAAACTACCACAACGACTACCACGACGACCACGACCACCGAGACCACGGGTGGCGACACCACCGGCGGCACCGGTACGACCGGTGGCTCGACGGGCGGCTCAACTGGTGGTTCGACCGGCGGCGATGGCGGCACGCCTACGCCTACGCCTACTCCCGACCCCTCGCCCACGCCTGACGATACGGTCGGCTAGAAATCATCCAGCCATATGCAACAAGGCCCCCGAGCAGCTTATTAAACTGCTCGGGGGCCTTTTAGTTTGAAGCGACCTGGTGGGCGGTCTTTATACCGGCAAACAAAAAAGGGGGTACCGACCAACGTCGATACCCCTTACAAGCCACTATGTCACGCACACAGTGCCGAGCGCACGACCCGCACGCCTACTTGCGAGAATTGCTCAGCTTATTGATCAGCGCCTCAAGACGCTCGCCGTCCTCGGCCGTCTGGGCAATAACCAAAATCGTATCGTTGCCGGCAAGCGAGCCAAGCACATCGGGCAGCTCTGCCGCATCAACGGCGGCGGCGATGCCGGAAGCCGTGCCAGGCTGAGCCTTGATCATAACCAGATTATCGGTGCGCAGAACGCCCGTTACGAGCTCGGAAACCATACGCTGCAGGTGCAGGTCCTCTGCCAGAACATAGATGCCCTCAGGGAGCTTACGCAGCCCCATATCGGCAATATCGCGAGAGACAGTCGCCTGCGTGCAATCAAAGCCCATAGCGCGGAGCTCATCGACCAGCACGCGCTGCGTGCGGACGTCCTTATTGCGCACAATATCTCTAATGGCATCCTGGCGCCCATTGCGTTTTTTAGCCATACAAACCCTCTCTCCAAAAGATGGCGGAGACAATCAATCAGTGATTGAATAGTTTAACGCTATTTGAAGGCTTTTGTGTATAAGAACGCATTTCGAAACAATTCTATGCAAGTTTGTTTCGTAATGAGCCGTTTAGGCGGTTTTTGCGCCCGTCCGGTTAAGAAAAGCTGCCAGATGCGTACACATCACGCA
>CAVALS010000147.1:0-5945 GCA_963589385.1 Bacteroidaceae bacterium | reverse complement strand
GGAAATCCGGCCCACGCATCCCACCACGGGCTCCTCGGGACCTATTCCGAGTTCCGCCCTGCAGCCCGCACGAACCTCAGGGTCGAAAGCGAAGCGCTCTATGTCGATGCCGTTCTTCATCGTCAGGAAGTCCTTCCCACCGAAGAGGTAGCGGCCGGCGTCTTCGGAGCACGCAACCCTGTCTGTCGCCCAGCGCCGCCCGAACCAGATGAGCGGCGCGTTGCGCACACGATGGCTGAACCTATCCGAGCTGCTATTGAGATGACTGTGGAGCACGCGATGAGCAATCCCAGCCTCGGCCGCATAGCGAAGCGTCCAGAACGCCGAGTTGGGCATATGACAGTGCACGACGTCGTATTCGGAACCGTGTTCGCGAAAGAACTCCCTGGTCTCCCTGACGAAGGCAGGGAGGTCGACGCTCGCCTGTGTGACTGTGAAGACTCGCGCCCCCTCGTTCCTGAATTCATCATCGAAATTGAGAGGGTGCCGTGGCTCACCGTTAACAACGTCATGGTGCAGGTAGTCGTAGACGACACGGCTCTCGTCGCGATGCCGGAACATGTTTCGCACGAACGACGTGACCCCCGCATCGGCGGACAGGGAGGGAACAACATTGAGTACTTTTATGGGCTTAGTGCTTACCAAACTAAACTCTCCTGGTTTTTCGTTATGCGAAGGCATGGGCGGGTTCGACAAGAACGACGGGAACCCCAAGCGCTAGAAATGGGGCGTTGCACGCCTCATCTCCCTCCGCTCGTGAGCTTCGATTAGCTGGGTGTACAACCAAGGTGCACCGGCAATTGCGAGGAAGCGAGCCTTGTCACCCCGACGCACGCCGGGATCCACCAAAAGGCCCATAAGGTTCCTGCGCACGTAGGACAGCGCCTCGACCTGGCAAGACCTGGGCTCTTCTCCCCCCTCATTGCAATGGCGGGCGATTCGAAAGAGCCGCGTGAACTCAAGCGCCTTGTGGTAGATGAGCCCGGAGGCGCAGCCAGGAAGAAAGGGCTTCACCGCATCCTCGATCGACTGGATGGCGGCTCTGAAATCATGTAACTGTTTGAGGGACGTATTGGCGGGCCTAACGGTGGACCCAGCGCGCCTCATGTAGCCATATATCGGCTCCTTCAACAGCGCGAATGACGCCGCCGATAGGACCTGCGCACCAAACGCCATGTCATCCTCGTAGTACCTACCCGATGCGAACGGATTAGCGAGATACGTCTTCCTCGACGCCAGATGGGCCCACGCCGCGGCCATGCCACCCCCATAGAGGAATTGGGAAAGGAAGCCCTCCCGATCAAGGAGCTCGTACTCGCGAGAATCGCTCCATTCGAGAGACGGGATGGCGCGAGTGCCGGGCACGATCAAATGCCCTCCAATGACTTGCTCTGCACCGCTCCTCGAAAGAGCATTCGCAAGGAGACTCAGATAGTGCGGTGACACCACGTCGTCGCCATCAACAAATGTGACGTAATCTCCATGAGCTTCGAGCACGCCGCGATTCCGAGCACAGGATTGCCCAGCATTCTTCTGATGGATAACGCGCACGCGGGGGCTCAAAGCATAGCCGTCAAGCAGATCGCCCGTGCCGTCAGTCGATCCATCATCGATAAGGATGAACTCATGGTCGCCGTCATAATCCTGTGCAAGCAGGCTCTCCATGCAATAGCCCACGCAATCACGAAGGTTATAAAACGGGACAATGACGGAAATTAAAGAGGGTTTTTTATCCACACGTCCCACCCTTCGTCGTCGAACCTCCACAGGAAGCACTTCCGAGTTCCGGCGCCCGAAGCAAGTACCCGTGCTTCCTGAAGTAATGAACGAGGCCTCTCATGTGCTCCCAATTTGTCTTGCTCAAGAGTCTTTTCTTCGATATGCGCTGGTATAAGTGCGTCATTGAGGGTCCATGTGCCCTCACGACTCGGTAGCCAGCTTCGTGGCAGCGAAGGCACCAGTCCACATCCTCGGGGGCGTAGAAGATCTTCTCGTCAAGGAGGCCCACCCGTTCCCAGGCCCATGCCGGAGTGACCCAGCAGGCGGAGAGAAGATAGCCCACGTCCTGCACGCCGCCGATGACAGGCGCTTCCGGCACCTCGGCCGCGGCGGCGCGCTCGGCCACGCGCCCGAGGGGCCACGCCTTGCCGAACTTGATTCCGAGCGTGGGGAGATTGCGCCCCGAGAGCTGCTCAGAGCCATCCCCGCCCGCGAGCGTGGGGCCGGCGACCGCAATGTCGGGGTCGGACTCCAGGGCATCGATGGCCGAGCCTATAGCGGCTTCGTTAACCACCGTATCGGAGTCGAGCACGCATATGCACCTAGGGCGCGGGCTCATGGCGAGCGCCTCCCTAATGGCGATGTTGCGACTAACCGTAGTGCCGAGGTTGCGACCCTGCGGCAGCACGCGCAGGCGTCCGTCGGCGGCGGCGATTTCGCCGAGGGCGTCAAGCGTCCCATCGGTTGAGCCGTTGTCCACGACGTACGCGGCGGCGCACATGTCGCCTAACCCGAGCACGCTCTCGAGGCAGGCGCGCACGTACCCCTCCGAGTTCCATGTGAGGATGACGAAGGCGACAGTGCGAGGAATCTCCCCGCCGTACTCGCGATAAAATGCGGTCGCACTCACTTCCCCGTACCCCCTGCCATCGCCTTAAAGGTCCTCACGAAGATGCGCAGATCAAGCGCGAGGCTCGCGTGGCGCACGTAGAAGAGTTCGAGCAACTGGCGGTCGCCGTTGGCCCATGTGGCGTCGTTCCTGTCCGTGACCTGCCACCAACCGGTGATGCCGGGCTTGCAGGAGAGGAACTCGTCGCGAGCATCGCCGAACTCGTAGGTCTCCTCGACGGTCACCGGACGCGGGCCGATCACCGACAGGTCCCCCGTGAGGACGTTCAAAAACTGCGGGAACTCGTCGATCGAGTACTTGCGCAGGAAGCGGCCCACGCGCGTCACGCGCGGGTCATCGTCGAGTTTCTGCTCGCGTTTCCATTCCTCGAGCTGCCCTGGTGTCATGTAGCGCTCCGGATGTACGTGAGCGTCGGCGGCCATCGTCCGAAACTTCCAGATATAGATGCGCTTGCCGCCCTTGCCCACGCGCTCCTGACGGAAGAACGGGGTGCCCGGGGAGTCCAGGGCTATGGCAGCGCAGAGGAGGGCGCCCGGCACGAGGCCCACCGCCACGACGGCCGCCGAGAAGGCGACGTCGAAGACACGCTTCGCGGCACGGTACGGAAGACCGCCCGGCCTCGGGGCGGGGACGCTGCCATCCCTCGGAGGCGCAACGAATTCACCCCTGGCAACCGAAACAGGTTGATCCGCCTTTACTTCAACTTGAGCTTTAGCATTGTCGGAGCGGACATAGGCATTCGATATCAGCTCGCTCATGCGGCCGGCGCCCTCGCGCCGATCCATGGCCTGAGCAATGAGCGCCGCCCCCACGGGCGCATTGCTCTCTGTTGTTTCTTTAGCAGCCACAGTCAAACTTACGTCCCTGTCTCCCAGGGACCCCCCCCGAATTTGTAAATTCAAAAATACGAACGAATAGCCGGTGCGACGTCTCGCTTACGTTTTGCTGGGAACGTCCAGCGCAAGCAGCTCCCTAAATGCGGAGTCGCCTTCGCCTACGTCCACCAGGCACCAGCGCTTATGACGGTCGATCTTTTTTACGCGGGCCTCTTGCCCCACAAGTGGGCCCTGCTCTATGTGCAGCACGCCATCTTCTATGCGCGCAACGCTGTTGCGCACCACGCCGTCTTCGTCCAGCACGCTGCGGTACCAGTCCTGCGCATCGTCCGGCATGGGCATGTACGCCCGCTCCCTACTGCCGGCGATGCGGCAGCCAAAGCTCAGTTGGGCCAAAGCCCTATCGAGCGCGGCGGCATCGTGCGTGGCAACGAAGAAATATTCCTTGTACATGGGTTTGGTTTGGAGCGACCAGGCGCCATCCCGCTTAAACCAGAACTCCTTTTGCATCACAAAAGCGCTCTGCATAAGGTTGTGCGGGATAATGCGGCGGACCTTTTCACAGGTCTCGCGCTCTTTACCGTAGGGGGTGTGAACCAGATACCAGCGGAGGCGGCCGTGCTGGCTGTTGGTAGTTGCACCGTTGAATGCGCCCGGCAGCTGCTCTTGGCGCCGCGTTGTCTGCTCCATCTCTCGCCCCCTTTTCTGGCATTTGCGACGCACGCAAATGCCAGGGCGTTTAGAACAGGCTTAACGCTCGCAGCTAGGCGCAGTCGCAAAAGTACAGGTTTTTGTAGAGGCGTATGGAGATGTGCCTGCCGGCAGTACATTTTGCGAAATCTGGCCAAACGCAAACTATTTGCTCGTATAATGACTCACGTCGAAAGATACAAAAACCTGTACCTTTTTGTGCAACAAAAAAGCCGCTCAACCAGCGGCTTTTCTTATTTCGGCATGAAAAAGGCGACCGCCCTTTGTGGACGGTCGCCTTTGTTAATAGTTGTGAAGTTCGCCTTAGGCGCGGGTCTTGATCTCCTCGAGCACCTTCGCAACAAACTCGTCAACGCTCATCTGAACGGTCTCGTTGGAGCGATCGCGGACGGAGATGTTGCCGGCCTCGACCTCCTTCTCGCCCAAGATAAGCATGTAGGGCACGCGGTCGATGCTGCGGGCCTCGCGGATCTTGTAGCCGATCTTCTCGTCGCGATCGTCGCAGACCACGCGGATGCCGGCCTCCTCCAGCTTGGCGCATACCTCGTGCGCGTAGTCGCGGCTCTTCTCGGAGACGGGAAGCGCCTTGACCTGCACGGGAGCCAGCCAGGTGGGGAACTTGCCCGCAAAGTGCTCAATCAGAATACCGATGAAGCGCTCGATGGAGCCAAAGCATACGCGGTGCAGCATGATGGGGCGCTTCTTGGTGCCGTCGGCGTCCACGTACTCCAGGTCAAAGTTAAGCGGCATCTGGAAGTCGAGCTGCACGGTACCGCACTGCCAGGTACGGCCGAGCGAGTCCTCCAGGTGGAAGTCGATCTTGGGGCCGTAGAAGGCGCCGTCGCCCTCGTTGACCTCGTAGTCCATGTGCAGCTGCTCCAGAGCGGTGCGCAGGCCCTCCTCGGCGCGCGCCCAGTCCTCGTCGGAACCCATGGAGTCCTCGGGGCGGGTGGAAAGCTCAACGTGGTACTTAAAGCCAAACTTTTGGTACACGGAGTCGATAAGGTTGACCACGCCCACGATCTCGTCGGTCAGCTGGTCGGGACGCACAAACAGGTGAGCATCGTCCTGGTTAAAGCAGCGCACGCGAAACAGGCCGTGCAGGGCGCCGCGCAGCTCGTGGCGGTGCACCAGGCCAATCTCGCCGGCGCGGATGGGCAGCTCGCGGTAGGAGTGCGGCTTAGAGGCGTACACAAGCACGCCGCCCGGGCAGTTCATGGGCTTAATGCAGTACTCTTCGTCGTCGATGACGGTGGAGTACATGTTGTCCTTGTAGTGGTCCCAGTGGCCCGAGGTCTTCCACAGCTGCTTGTTCATGATGAGCGGCGTGGAGATCTCCACGTAGCCGGCCTTGTGGTGGATCTCGCGCCAGTAGTCCAGCAGCGTGTTCTTAAGGATCATGCCGTTAGGCAGGAAGAACGGGAAGCCGGGGGCCTCGTCGCGCATCATAAAGAGGTCCATCTCGCGGCCGATCTTGCGGTGGTCGCGCTTCTTGGCCTCCTCCAGCATGTGCATGTGCTCGTCGAGCTCTTCCTTGGTGGCAAAGGCGACGCCGTTGATGCGGGTGAGCATCTTGTTGTCCTTGTCGCCCTTCCAGTAGGCGCCCGAGACACCGGTAAGCTTAAAGGCCTTGAGAGCCTTGGTGTAGCAGATGTGGGGGCCGACGCACATGTCGATGTAGTCGCCCTGCTGGTAGAAGGTGATGCGGGCGTCATCGTCCAGGTCGCCGATGTGCTCGACCTTGTACTTCTCGCCGCGCTCCTCCATAA
>CAVALS010000146.1:0-5969 GCA_963589385.1 Bacteroidaceae bacterium | reverse complement strand
GACCGCAACATGTTGGTCAAGCATAATCTTTTGGATTCTTTTGGCGTGAGCGGCTTGGTTTTGGTAGGATTTGTCAGCGGCTTGACTAAGGGGGTTTTATAACTGCCATGCAGGTAGCCGTGTTGGTAACGTTTTACCGACTTGCCAAGAACCCCTCATAATTAATGCGTCTGCAAAATGACCAATTGCTTTGACCTGCTGAAACACTATATGTTGTGTTTGACCTAAAAAAAGAATACAGGATATAGATGCCTCTTTGTCGTATGATAGATGGCGGACAGAGAACGAAGACCTTAACTGCCTCTTTTGAACGTGTCCTTGAGCCGCTTGATCGGCTCCAGGGAATGTCCGCATGGAGGCTTATGGTTATCGAGAACACAGATTGCGCGACGGCGCCGCAAGACAGGGGCACGCCCTGCCGGGCATCGTTTGGCTCTGAAGCGCAATGAGACTACGACGCGAAAGAGGCAAGAGGATGAAGATCATCAAGCGCAGCGGCACCGAGGTTGTCTTTGACATCGATAAGATCGTCAATGCCATCCGCGCCGCAAACTTGGAGGTCGAGGAGAGCTCTCGTCTTACCGACCGCCAGGTGGTTTACGCGGCACAAAACGTCGCCGAGGCATGCGAGAACGCGGGCCACACCGTGTCGGTCGAGGAGATTCAGGATCTGGTCGAGGACGAGATCATGCGTCTCGACTGCTACGAGGTTGCCCGCCACTACATCATCTATCGCTATGTTCAGAGCCTGAAGCGCCAGAAGAACACGACCGACGACAAGATTCTGTCGCTGATCGAGTGCAACAACGAAGAGGTCAAGCAGGAGAACTCCAACAAGAACCCGACCGTCAATTCCGTTCAGCGTGACTACATGGCCGGCGAGATCTCCAAGGACCTGACTCAGCGTGTGCTGCTGCCCCAAGAGATCGTGGATGCCCATAATGAGGGCCTGATTCATTTCCACGATTCGGATTACTTTGCCCAGCACATGCACAACTGCGATCTGGTGAACCTGGAGGACATGCTCCAGAACGGCACTGTTATCTCGGGTACGCTGATTGAGAAGCCGCACAGCTTTTCGACCGCCTGCAACATCGCGACGCAGATCATCGCTCAGGTTGCTTCCTCCCAGTACGGTGGCCAGTCGATTTCGTTGACCCATCTTGCCCCGTTCGTCGAGGTGAGCCGTCAAAAGATTCGCGGCGAGGTCGCCCGCGAGCTCGAGGAGCTCGGCGTTTCCGCATCTCCCGAAAAGGTCCGCGAGGTTGTTGAGGACCGCCTGCGTGACGAGATCCGTCGCGGCGTCCAGACGATCCAGTATCAGGTCGTGACGCTTATGACCACGAACGGCCAGGCGCCGTTCGTGACGGTCTTTATGTATCTTAACGAGGCCCGTACGCCTCAGGAGAAGCACGACCTTGCCATGATCGTGGAGGAGACGCTTCGCCAGCGCTACGAGGGCGTTAAGAACGAGGCCGGCGTGTGGATTACCCCGGCATTCCCCAAGCTCATCTATGTACTCGAGGACGATAACGTTCACGAGAATTCCCCGTACTTCTACCTGACCCAGCTGGCCGCTAAGTGCACCGCCAAGCGCATGGTGCCCGACTACATCTCCGAGAAGAAGATGCGCGAGCTCAAGCTGTCGAAGGGCGAGACCGCGGGCAACGGCGACTGCTATACCTGCATGGGCTGCCGCAGCTTCCTGACGCCTGACCGTTCCGGTAACGGATTTAACAACGTGGCCAACGCGCTGAACTATGATCCGAACAAGCCCAAGTACTATGGTCGCTTTAACCAGGGCGTCGTGACCATCAACCTGCCTGATGTCGCACTGAGCTCGCATCAGGATATGGACAAGTTCTGGAAGATCTTCGATGAGCGCCTTGAGCTGTGCCACCGTGCCCTGCTGTGCCGTCATGAGCGCCTGATGGGTACGCTTTCGGATGCCGCACCGATTCTTTGGCAGTACGGTGCCCTCGCTCGTCTGAAGAAGGGCGAGACAATCGACAAGCTGCTCGTGGGCGGATACTCCACCATCAGCCTGGGCTATGCCGGCCTGTATGAGTGCGTCAAGTACATGACGGGCCACAGCCACACCGAGAAGGAGGGCACGCCCTTTGCCATGGCCGTCATGCAGCGCATGAACGACAAGTGCGCGGAGTGGAAGGCCGAAAGCGATATTGACTTCTCGCTGTACGGTACCCCGCTTGAGTCGACGACCTACAAGTTCGCCAAGTGCCTGCAGCGTCGTTTTGGCATCATCCCGGGCGTGACGGACAAGGGCTACATCACCAACAGCTACCACGTCCACGTGTCCGAGGAGATCGACGCATTCGACAAGCTCAAGTTCGAGGGTATGTTCCAGCAACTTTCGCCGGGCGGTGCCATCTCCTACGTCGAGGTTCCCAACATGCAGGACAACCTCAAGGCTGTCATCCGCGTGATGCAGTACATCTACGACAACATCATGTACGCCGAGCTCAACACCAAGAGCGATTATTGCCAGGTGTGCGGTTACGACGGCGAGATCAAGATTGTCGAGGATGACGGCAAGCTGGTGTGGGAGTGCCCCAACTGCGGCAATCGTGACCAGGAGAAGATGAACGTCGCCCGCCGTACGTGTGGCTACATCGGTACCCAGTTCTGGAACCAGGGTCGAACCGAGGAGATCCGCGACCGCGTGCTGCATCTCTAATAATCATCCCAGACTGCCCCGTAGCGAGGCCCCGGACCTTTACTCGCTATTTCGGACAGTCCTGGCTCACGACGGAGGCGCCACTGGCGCCTCCTGTTCGTGCGGAACTCATATCGAGCAAAGGTCCGGGGCCTCGCTACGGGGCAGCCAAGTTGATGTAGCTGAGATGCAGTATGCGGTCTGCTCACCCCTCGAAGTTCTTAGCGGAAGTAATTCGAGCTGCAGCTGTGATTTACTTGCGATGGCGGTTGAGCCGCAACCCAGTTTTTATTGGACCTTGAACCCTATACTCGATGTTCGCTTCGTTCATTGAGTTACCCTTTGCATGAGGCCGGGACATATCGTCCCGCCCGCAGTTTCGCAGGCCGAAGGCCGAGAATGTTTGAGGACGGGATGATATGTCCCGACCTCCCGGGAGAGTTACCTATGAACTACGCGAACATTAAGTATTTCGACATTGCTGATGGGGAAGGCGTTCGTACTTCTCTGTTTGTGAGTGGGTGCCGTCGTGGGTGCAAGAACTGCTTTAACTCTGTCGCGTGGGACTTTGCTGCGGGCGAGCCGTTCGATCGCGCCGTCGAGGACAAGATTATCGAGAGCCTCGATCATCCCTTTATTGACGGCCTGACGATTCTGGGCGGCGAACCTATGGAGCCCGAGAATCAGGCGGGACTCGTTGAGTTTGTCGAGCGCGTTCGTGCCGCTTATCCTGCGGGGTCAGGAAAGACCATTTGGTGTTTTACCGGCGACGTGCTCGAGGAGCTTATGCCGGGTGGTCGCCACCACACCGAGGTGACGGACCGTATCCTTGCCTGCCTCGATATGTTGGTGGATGGCCCGTTTGTTCAGGATCTGTACGATATCTCATTGCGCTTTAGGGGCTCGAGTAACCAGCGTGTGATTGATATGAACGCTACGCGCGACCGTGCTGAGCGCGAGGGCATTGCGCTTTGTGATGCGGTTGAACTTTGGCGTGATGATCCGGTCTATTCGACCCATACTATGTAGCTTGTGGTCGATGCCAAAGGGCGTGGTACCATAGCGCGAACGTGAAATCGGAAAAGTGAGGCCCAGATGGTCGATCAGGAAAAAGTCGAGGCCGCCATTAAGCTGTTGCTTGAGGGCATAGGCGAGGACCCAACTCGTGAGGGCCTGCTGGAGACCCCGGCGCGCGTTGCCCGTATGTATGGTGAGATCGCCGGCGGTATGGACCAGAGTGCCGAGGAGCACCTGTCCAAAACCTTTGCCGTCGCTTCGAACGACTTGGTTATCGAGCGCGATATCACGTTTTACTCGCTGTGCGAGCATCATCTGCTGCCGTTTTATGGCAAGGCCGCGATCGGCTATATCCCTAACGGTCGCGTGGCGGGTCTGTCTAAGCTCGCTCGCACGGTTGAAGTCTATGCCCGTCGTCTGCAACTGCAGGAGCAGCTGTGTGCGCAGGTTGCCGACGCCCTCATGGATTATCTCGCTCCCCAGGGAGCGATTGTGCTCATGGAGGCTGAGCATATGTGCATGACCATGCGCGGCGTGCAGAAGCCCGGCACCAAGACCGTGACGCTCGCTCGCCGCGGCGTCTTTGAGACCGATCCCGCGCTCGAGGAGCGGTTCTTTAGGATGCTGGGCCGTTAGCATGAGGGTCGTCAACGACTTTACATCGAAGACCGATGAGGGGACGTCGCGTCGCGGCTTTATGGCTTCGGGCCTGACTCCCTTTGGTGCCATGCCTCGCATTGATTACATTTGTGCCAACGGGCTGTTCCGTCGGCACCTGGGCAACATTGCACAGTTGGAATCGGGGCGCATCTTCTGCCGCCACGGCATTAACCATCTTCTCGATGTCGCTCGCATTATGTGGATCAAGAATCTCGAGGAACAGCTCGAATTTGACCGCGAGGTCATCTACGCCACGGCACTTCTTCACGATATCGGCAAAGATGAACAGTATGAATCGGGTATATCCCATGATGTTGCAAGCGAACGCGTCGCTGATGCGATTCTCGGCGGCATGCCCGATGATGTGGCGTTTGATCCGGCCGATGCCGCAGCCATTAAGACGGCCATTCTGGGCCATCGAAAGCTGCGCGTGAACAGCCAACCGCTTGAGCGTCTGCTCTATGCGGCAGACAAAGCGTCGCGCGCCTGCTTTGCATGCCCCGCGCGCAATGCTTGCAACTGGAGCGATGATAAAAAGAACCTGTCGATTCGCGTGTAGTTAGTTGCGCGGTCGGGGTTCTAAACGAAGGAGACGATCGCGATGAGTAACAAGAAGCTGCCCGAGAATGCAACCAAGACCGAGGGTGCCGAGCTCGCCCGCCGTGGAAGGGGCGAAATATCCACTGCGACGGCGGTGCCCCACGTGAGCTATGACGATCTTCGCCATGCCGACCGCATTACTATCGACGGTCTCGAGGTCTTTGCCAACCACGGCGTGTATCCCGAAGAGAACGCGCTGGGCCAGAAATTCATCGTGTCCTTGGTGCTCTATGCCGACCTGCGTGCGGCGGGAGAGCACGATGACTTGGACGCCTCGATTGACTATGGCTCGGTGTGCCACGATGTCGATGGCTATCTGCGCGAGCATACGTTTAAGCTCATCGAGGCTGCAGCCGAGGGCGTGGCCCAGATGCTGCTACGTCGTTGCCCCCTGCTGCTTGGCGTGCGCGTTAAGCTCGATAAGCCTTGGGCGCCCGTCGGTCTTCCCCTGGCAAGCTGCGGTGTCGAGATCGAGCGCGTGCGCTAACCGGTTCTAATACATCTCTATGGGTGGCTGCTTGAGCCGTTGCGACAGCGCTCTATTGTTGGGGCAGTACGTGTCGAGCAGGGCGTGAAACCGATGATTGTGGCTTGGCTCGAGCAAGTGGACGAGCTCGTGGGCGACAACCATGTCGAGGCATTCGATGGGATAGGCGGCAAGTTCGCGTGCGATGCGAATGGCTCCGGTCTTGGGCGTGCATGATCCCCAACGCGTTTTCATGCTGCGTACGGAAACGCGGGATACGGCGACACCCATTGCGATTTCGTATGCGTGCACCATATCACGCAGCGCTGCGGTGACCTCGGTTGCATAGAGCTGGTCGATGCGGGTTTGGAGCTCATCGGACGTTAGGCCGTCGAGGATTGCGTGCCGCTTGGCCTGTGGGCCTTCGTCCGATTCCTCGGTACCCATAAAACTTGCGAAGGTGGCCTGTTTGGGTCGCGGTGCGGGTGATGCAAAGTTGTGATCGAGCGCATCCTGTACCGTGATGGGCTTGCCCCAAAGTGCAATGAT
>CAVALS010000145.1:0-6087 GCA_963589385.1 Bacteroidaceae bacterium | reverse complement strand
CCTCCCGTCTCTTGCGCCCCTCCCGGAACTGTCCACACCAGTGTAGCCAATCCACCGGCCAGTCCCGCGCCGTCGAGGCGATCGCCGCCGAGGTCTCCTCGCCGGTCTCCGGCGGCCTGTCCTACAGCGCCCACGTCTCCGGCGTCGGCTGGCAGGACGAGGTCTCGGGCGGCGCCGTGGCGGGCACCACCGGCCAGGGCAGGGCGGTCGAGTGCGTGAAGATGCGCCTGACCGGCGACCTCTCCGAGTACTACGACGTGTGGTACCGCGCCTACGTGCAGGACTACGGCTGGCTCGGCTGGGCCAGCGACGGGGCCCGCGCCGGCACGACCGGCATCGGCTACCGCGTAGAGGCGCTCCAGGTCCGCGTCCTCGCGAAGGGCTCGGCGGCCCCGGGCCCGACGGACGGCGCGTACAGGGACCGCCCATTGCATCCGAATTCGGTTGTTCTCAACGTCCCTTGTACAATGCAGAACCCCGAGCTTCCGACTGGCTGCGAGTCCGTTGCATTGACCAATGCGCTTAACTATTACGGATTTGGTTTGGGTAAAACCGTCATTGCAGACGCGTATATGCCTAGGAGCAGTTGGGATTTTGTTACGGCGTTTTGGGGCAATCCTCATAGCGCTTCGAATGGAAACTGCATATCTGCTCCCGGACTGACCAACACCGCGAATTCTTTCTTGATTAGCAGTGGTAGTAGTTTGCGAGCCTACGATGTGACCGGTACTGGTTTCTATGACCTTTATTCGTACTTGGAAGCTGGACATCCCGTTATTATTTGGTCAACGATAGGTATGCAAAACCTGGGAAGTTGCTATGCGACTCAGGCTTACGGCGGAAGGGTTTATAGAACCTATACCAACTCTCACACCGTTGTCTTAAGAGGCTTTAATCGCTCCCTAGGTACCGTTTACATTGCTGATTCACTCGCTGGCTATGTCTCTAACTCAGCTCAGCGCATTGCCTCGCTATACTCGCAAAGAGGAGCTCAGGCGGTCGTCATTAAATAGGCGCCGTCGAAGTCGAAGGAAGGTGGAATCGTGAAGCGTCTCTTAGATGTGTCCGTTTCTATACTTGTGGTTATCGCGCTGTTCATGAGTCAATCATGGGCCGTGACTGCTGCATATGCCGATTATTCAATTGACGGATCTGATGATTCAAACAGCTTTCATCTTGAAGGCTCTACTTCCAATCAAGCTGAGCCTATCTCTGGGGGGCAAGAATCGGATGCTGGCTCCGTAGATAGCGAGCCTCAAGACGCGCAGCAGGTCTTATCGGGGGAGACTAACGAAGCCGTTGCCGCTGATTCTGCCTCCAACGATCAGCTCACCGTCAAAAACGTTAGTGTTTCTGCCCATGTGCAGAATATTGGCTGGATGGATCCGGTTAGTTCGGGTAAGGTTGCCGGAACCACGGGTAGGGGCTTGAATCTTGAGGCACTAAAAATCTCACTTGAAGTGGATGGAGCCACCTCTCAAGAACAGATTGCAAATGCCATATCCGTCGAGGCCCACGTCTCCGGCGTCGGCTGGCAGGCCGCCGTCGGCAACGGCGGCACCGCCGGCACGACCGGCCAGTCCCGCGCCGTCGAGGCCCTGAGGGTCAGGCTGTCCGGGGAGCTGTCGGCCCGCTACGCCGTCTGGTACCGCGTCCACTCCGCCGAGTTCGGCTGGCTGGGCTGGGCGTGCGACGGCGCCGACGCCGGCTCGGCGGGCTACGGCCGCGCCGTCCAGGCCGTCCAGGTCGCGGTCCTGCCCAAGGGCGACCCCGCCCCGGGCGACACCGCCTGTCCTTTTAAGAGCCGTAGCGATGAACCTGCCTCAATCACTGTTCGCTCACATACGTCGAATATTGGTTGGATGTCGCCCGTAGGCGGCGGATCTGTTGCCGGGACAACTGGTAGGGGCCTCCCCATGGAGGCGCTTGAGGCTCAGCTTGGCTGGTATGGTCACTCGGGCTCCATTGAGCTTCGTGGCCATGTTTCTAATGTCGGCTGGCAACAGTGGTCTGAGGGGCACTGTGGAACGACTGGTAAGTCTCAGCGTCTCGAAGCCGTTCAGATTCGTCTAACCGGTGAGGCAGCTGAAAAATATGACATTTGGTACTGTGCTCATGTCTCGGGTATAGGCTGGCTCGATTGGGCTTGTAATGGAGCTGCCGCTGGTTCTGCCGGTAAAGGCAAGGCTATCGAAGCGGTAAAGGTAATCCTTGTGGAGAAAGGCGGAGCAGCGCCTGGCTCTTCGAGCAAGGTCTTTATCGGCGATCTAGATGCTGTTGCGGTTTCCGGATCCGCCGTTTCTGGGGAGAGTCTTGGCTTATCTTCTGGTCAAAAGGCTACGATTGGAGGCAAGGGCGCCAAACTGCTGAACTCCATTGCCTTAAGCGTTGCAGGCCAAACTGATGACGGGTCAATTTCCTATGCCGTTATGGATGCATATTCAGGCTGGGGCGCTTCGTCAACGGATGGCGGTGCTGCCAAAGCGGTATCAGGAGCTCCTGTTAAGGCGATTAAGTTGTCGCTGAGCGGCCAGCTCGCTACTAATTACGACATTTGGTATCGAGTATGCGATTCCGGTAATGGTTGGACAGACTGGACGTCAAATGGTCAGGCATGTGGCGTTTCTGGTGGTTCTTCTGGTTTGTGCGGCATTGAAATTACACTCGTAAGTAAGGGTCAGCCTTCGCCTGGCTCCACTGCCAATGCGTTTATCGAAACGTCTGGAATCGGTCTTGTATCTCAGGCGCACGTTGCTTCTGCGGGCTGGTTGACTCCCGTTGGCAATGGTGAGATTGCGGGCCAGACGGGCATGTCTCGTTCTCTGCAGGCATTGTATGTCGCAACGCAAGGCATTGATGCCTCAGTTGAAGTGTCGGCACATGTTGCGAATATCGGTTGGCAGCCATACGTCTCGGGTGCTTCCTATGCTGGCACTGTTGGCAAGGGTCTCGCAATTCAGGCGGTCAAATTAAGACTTACCGGCAAAGACGCTTCAAAATACGATATTTACTACCGTATCCATGCGGCGGATTATGGCTGGCTTGGCTGGGCTAAAAATGACGCTGTAGCCGGCACCGTCGGGCTGTCTAAGCAAGCCGAGGCAATTCAAATTAAGTTGATTGCCAAGGGTTCGTCCGACGCTCCCATTCAAGACCATGCTGCGTTGATCCAGCTTCCCGAGCTATCTGCAAAGGCGAATTGCTCCGGTCTTGGCTGGCAAGCGCCTGTCGGCAATGGCGGTGTTGCCGGAACAGTTGGACAGAACCGTGCGATGGAGGCCATGCAGCTTTCGCTTTCCGAAATCTCCATGAACGGTGGCATTTCGTATTCCGCCCACGTATCCAATATCGGCTGGCAATCTGCTGTCTCAGATGGGGCCACAGCGGGAACCGTTGGACAGGGACAACAAATCCAAGCCGTGAAGATTAACTTGACTGGCGACGTTTCGAATTACTTTGATGTCTGGTATCGCGTCCATGTGTCAAATTACGGATGGCTTGGCTGGACTAAAAATGGATCACCGGCGGGCACCACGAAGCTTGGCATTCCTGTTCAGGCTTTACAGGTAAAGATTGTCCCCAAGGGCGCTTCTGCACCAGGCTCTACGTCTGATTCGTATTTTGAGACCTATCGTTATATGGGGTATCAGACTCCGGGATCTTATCCAAAGGTTAGTTGCAATAGCGTACAGCTTCCTTCGTATTGCACCGGTTATTTCACGTATGTCTCGCCTTCTCGAATTCCTTATAACGCTTCAAGACAGGATTGCATCAATGCGTTCGTCCAGCGTGCTCGGGAATATATTGGGACGCGTTATATTGAGCCTTGGTCTTCTTGGCCGGGGGATGCGGTTGATTGCTCGGGCTTGGTACTGCAATGTCTGTATGCGACAGGCATGGATATGGGTTGGTATAACCCCTATAATCATCGTTGGCTGCCCGAGCAAACCTACAACTCCATGAACTGGTATCGCAACAACACGTTTATGCCGGTTAGCACCTCTGCTTTGCAGAGGGGAGATGTGGTCTACTACCAGGGCCATATTGGAATCTATATCGGAAACGGTCGAATCATTGATTCGTGGCCTGGGATCGGTGTGACCGAGCGCTCGGTCAATGCTCCAGGTCGTGTAATCGGTGCCGCTAGGCCTTTCGCATAGAGTCTGTTGAGGCGCTCCGTTGCAGGAGCGCCTCTTTTTGACTGTGTGCTAACTGGTGCTTTCCTAAGCTTTAAATGCCTGTATGGAAGTGCGGTAATATAGCTAGTATTCGTTTCTTTATCTGTGGTTACTGTCTCGGGGGATATGCATGAAACGTCTTAAAGCGTCTGCTGCTTTGGTTTGTACGCTATTGATGGGCTGGTCGCAAATCATTCAGCCTTACAGCGCGTATGCGCTGTCGGTCCAGGCCGCCGCTGCTTCGCAGTCGGTCTCGCAAACATCGAACGAGTGCGAATCTCAAGGTACAAGTTCTCAGGGAACGCAGGACGATGCTTCGGATTCTCAGGGTGTAACCGAATGGTATGGTGACGACGCAAATGCTGCTCGTCCTGATGGGGAAACAGATTCTGATTCGGGCGAGCAACTTAGCATTGGCGTCGAAGAGTCTGGTGTTGACGAGTCAAACGGTGAGGTCCCAGCCGATGATTCCACTGAGATGAATTCCTGCGAAACGGACTCTTTGGAACCGAACTCTTGGCGTTTCGAAAACGGCGTGCTTATCGATTCTGACAATGGCGACATCGATGCGCAGTCTTTAACTGACGATCCTTTGCCCAATGGTGATATTGCGCGCGGTATTGACGTCAGTAATTACCAGGGGACCGTTGATTGGGATATGGTTAAGGCCGCAGGGATTGATTTTGCCATCCTCAGGGTTGGGCCTGTTTATGGAAAGCCTGACGATTCCTTTGAAAGGAACGCTGCTGAATGTGAGCGCCTCAGTATTCCTTATGGCGTCTACTACTACTCCTATGCTCGATCTGTTGCGGATGCAAATAAAGAAGCCGATCGAACGCTTGCTTGGCTCGGTGGCCATCATCCGTCGCTTCCCGTTTATTACGATCTTGAGGATAACTATATCTTGCAGGATCCGAATTTCAGCAAAGATAAGCTCGCTCAGATTGCGCAGGCTTTTTGCAACCGTATGGAGGCCGTTGGCTTTAAGTCGGGTATCTATGCGAACCTTAACTGGCTCAACAACTACTTGGATAGTCCGTCTCTGAGCGGTTATGACCATTGGGTCGCTCAATATAATTGGCGTTGCGATTATGCTGGCAGCTACAGTTTCTGGCAGTATTCAAACAGCGGCAATGTCCCGGGCGTTAACGGACGTTGTGACATGAACTACTGCTTCAACGGTTCTCTTCTGAACGTAGATGACAGCAAGATGCATATTCAGTATGAGGCGCATGTCTCGAATATTGGCTGGATGAGCAGTAAGCGCGACGGATCTACGGCTGGCACAACGGGGCAATCTAAATCAGTGGAGGATCTTAAAGTCAGCATCTTGAATCCCGTTGAAGATGGCTCTGTGCAAATTAACGCCAATGTAAGTGGCATCGGCTGGCAGGGCTGGGACACCCCCTCGGCCTCCGAGGGCGGAACCACCGGCCAGGGACGCGCCGTCGAGGCCGTGCGCCTGAGGCTCACGGGCTCCCTCGCGAAGGGCTACGACGTCTACTACCGCGTCCACGCCTCCAACATCGGCTGGATGGCCTGGGCCAAGGACGGCGAGGAGGCCGGCACCACGGGCTTCGGCAGGAGCGTCGAGGCCGTCCAGATCAGGCTCGTCAAGAAGGGCGACGCCGCCCCCTCTTCCGACGGCGCCAACGTCGACTACGCCTTCAAGAAGAAGCCCATGTCCCTGACCTATCGGGCCCACGTCTCCAACGTGGGCTGGCAGGGCGCCGTCTCGGACGGCGCGACCGCCGGCACCACCGGCCGCGGCCTCGCCCTCGAGGACCTCAAGCTCTCGCTCGACAGCTCCGACTACTCGGACGGCTCTTCCGTCCAGATCGACGCCCACGTCTCTGGCATCGGCTGGCAGGGCTGGGACACCCCCTCGGCCTCCGAGGGCGGAACCACC
>CAVALS010000144.1:0-6088 GCA_963589385.1 Bacteroidaceae bacterium | reverse complement strand
CTGCCCGCTGAGCCACGACGAGGTCGTGCACGGCAAGTGCTCGCTGATTGGCCGCATGCCGGGCGACTGGTGGCGCCAGTTTGCCGGTCTGCGCACGCTCGCCTTCTACCAGATGACGCACCCCGGCGCCAAGCTCAACTTTATGGGCAACGAGATCGGCCAGTTTATCGAGTGGCGCTACTACGAGTCCATCCAGTGGTTCCTGACCGAGGAGTACGAGACCCACAAGCATCATCAGGCGTTTATCAAGGCGCTCAATCACCTGTACACCGCAGAGCCCGCCCTGTACGAGCGCGGCTACACCGATGACGGCTTTACCTGGATCGACGCGGACAACTCCAAGCAGTCCATCGTGAGCTTTGTGCGCCAGGGTGAGGACGTCGATGACGACCTGGTGATCCTGATCAACTTTGACCCGGCGAGCTACGAGAGCTTCCGTGTGGGCGTGCCGCGTGAGGGCGACTGGGAGGTCATCTTTGATTCCGACCGTCCCGAGTTTGGCGGCAGTGGATATGCCGGCGAGGAGCCCTACACCTGCTCGAGCGAGCCCTATCCCTGGAACGGGCAGATGGACTCCATTGAGATTAAGGTGCCCGGCCTGGCTGGCGTGGTACTTAAGCGCCGCGGTCCCAGCAGCTACAAGCCGCCGGTAGTCGAGAAGCCCAAGAAGGCGACGCGCAAGCGTGCGTCCTCGGTGAAGCCCAAGCCTGCGGCCGCTAAAAAGGCTCCGGCCAAGGCGAAGGCCACGACCGCCAAGGCCAAGACTAAGGCTGCCGCAAAGCCCGCTGCTAAGGCTACCGCGGCCAAGAAGCCGACTGCCAAAAAGGCCGCTACCAAGGCCAAGTCTGCTTCTGCTAAGTCGTCTGCCAAGGATGCGTAACAAAACCGTTACAGCTGTAATTACCAGCCCCGACGGAGCGTAGGATACAAGTCATAACCGTTCCGGGAGAAACATCCCCGGGGGAAAGGAACGTATGAATAAGATCTTCGACAACAAGCAGGAGTTTACCGAGCTCTATCGCGATGCTGTCATGAGCATCAGCGGCAAGAGCGTCGAGGCCGCCAGCGACCTCGACCGCTTTAACGCCTTGGCCAAGCTCGTGGCCGAGAAGGCGCGCACCGTTGCCACCAAGAGTGACGCCCGCGTCACCGCCGAGGGCAAGAAGCGCGTGTACTACTTCTCGATCGAGTTTTTGATCGGCCGCCTGCTCGACAACTACCTGCTCAACTTTGGCGTGCGCGACATGGTCGCCGAGGCGCTCAACGACATGGGTTTTGACCTGTCCGTCATCGAGAACCAGGAGCCCGATCCGGCTCTGGGCAACGGTGGTCTGGGCCGTCTGGCCGCATGCTTCCTGGATTCCATGGCAGCCGAGGGCATTGCCGGCTACGGCAACGGCATGCGCTACCGCTACGGCCTGTTTAAGCAGGAGATCGTCAACGGCAGTCAGGTCGAGGCTACCGACGAGTGGCTCACCCACGGCTATCCCTGGGAGGTCCGCCGTCAGGACAAGGCCGTGACCATTAAGTTTGGTGGTCATGTTGAGGGCTTTGAGGAGAACGGCCGCACGTTCTACCGCACGGTGGACACGCAGGATATCCTGGCCGTCCCTTATGACATTCCCGTTGTGGGCTATGCCGGCGAGACTGTCAACAAGCTGCGCGTCTGGGCTGCTGAGCCGGTCGAGGAGCACTTTGACCTGGAGGCCTTCAACCGCGGCGACTATGCCCTGGCCGACGCCGAGCGCGCCGAGGCCGAGGCCATCAGCGCCATCCTCTACCCCAACGACGCCGGCGAGCACGGTCGTCTGTTGCGCCTGAAGCAGGAGTACCTGTTTGTTTCTGCCGGCATCTACAGCCTGCTCGACACCTTTGAGAAGGAGCACGGCGAGAATTGGGAGCTGCTGCCGCAGTTTGTGGCCATCCACACCAACGATACGCACCCCGCCATGTGCGGCCCCGAGCTCATGCGCATCCTCATCGACGAGAAGAAGCTCGAGTGGGATGACGCCTGGAACATCGTGACGCAGGTCGTGAGCTACACCAACCACACCATCCTGCCCGAAGCCCTGGAGAAGTGGCCCATCGGCACGTTCTCCAAGCTCCTCCCCCGCGTGTACCAGATCATCGACGAGATCAGCCGTCGTTGGCACGAGTCGTTCGACACCACGCAGGAGGGCTGGCAGGAGCGTCTGCGCCAGACCGCCATCCTGTGGGACGGCGAGATTCGCATGGCCAACCTGTCCGTGATTTGCAGCCACAGCGTAAACGGCGTGGCCAAGATCCACTCCGACATCATCAAGAACATCGTGCTCAAGGACTTCTATGCCCTGACGCCCGAGAAGTTCAACAACAAGACCAACGGCATCTCGCACCGTCGCTTCTTTGCCGAGTCCAACCCCACCTATGCCAAGCTCGTGACCGAGGCCATTGGCGACGGCTGGCTCAAGGACGCCTTTAAGCTGGAGAAGCTCAAGGAGTTTAAGGACGACACCGAGTTCCTGAAGGCCGTGGGCGCCTCCAAGCGCGCCAACAAGGAGCGCCTGGCCGCCTACGTTAAGGCCGAGACCGGTCTGGTTATCGACCCCAACACCGTCTTCGACGTTCAGGTTAAGCGCTTCCATGCTTACAAGCGCCAGCTCATGAACATCATGAAGGTAATGGACATCTACAACCGTCGCATCGCCGATCCCAACTTCCACGTGACGCCGACGACCTTCATCTTTAGCGGCAAGGCTGCCTCGAGCTACACCTTCGCCAAGGAGACCATCCGCCTCATTAACTCCGTTGCCGAGGTCATCAACAACGACCCGCGCGTCAACGAGGTCATGAAGGTCTGCTTCATTCCCAACTTCCGCGTGAGCAACGCCCAGCTCATCTACCCCGCCGTCGAGATCTCGGAGCAGATCTCCACGGCCGGCAAGGAGGCCTCGGGCACGTCCAACATGAAGCTCATGATGAACGGCGCTATTACGCTGGGCACCCTCGACGGCGCCAACATCGAGATCGCCGACCTGGCCGGCCGCGAGAACGAGGCCATCTTTGGCCTGACCGCCCCCGAGGTCGAGCAGCTCTGGGCATCCAACAGCTACTTTGCGTGGGATACGCTCAACAACGATCGCGAGCGTCTGGGCCGCGTGATGGACGAGCTCAAGGACAACACCTTTGCGGGTCTTTCGGGCAACTTCGAGAGCATCTACAACGAGCTCATGAACAACAACGACCCCGACCTGGTCATGGCCGATTTCCGCAGCTACGTGGATGCATGGGAGAAGCTCACCGGCAGCTACGGCGACCAGGAGACCTGGAACCGCAAGGCGCTGCTCAACACCGCCTCCTCCGGCTGGTTCTCGAGCGACCGCACCATTCGCGAGTACCGCGACGAGATCTGGCACGCGTAAAGGCGCGCGAGCTCCCTTAGCCAACACGGCATTACTCGACGGGCGCGACCGAGCGCCGCGCCCGTCGCTAATGGGTTTAAGAACATCGATGACAGAAGGAGAAATCGATGAGTAAGAAAGAATGCATCGCGATGCTCCTCGCAGGAGGACAGGGCAGCCGATTGGGGGCGCTCACCCAAAAGATCGCTAAGCCGGCGGTTAGCTTTGGTGGCAAGTTCCGCATTATCGACTTTTCGCTCTCTAACTGCTCCAACTCGGGCATCGACACGGTGGGCGTTCTGACGCAGTACCGCCCCTACTTGCTGCATGCCTACGTGGGCTCCGGCGAGGCGTGGGATCTGGACAGCCGCGACGGCGGCGTGTCGATCCTGCCGCCGTACGAGACGCAGACCGGCGGCGCCTGGTATGCGGGCACGGCCGACGCCATTACGCAGAACCTCGACTACATCAAGGCCAACGACCCCAAGTACGTCCTGATTCTTTCGGGCGATCACCTGTATCGCATGGACTACCGCAAGATGCTCAAGACGCACATTGAGAACAACGCTGACCTCACGGTGAGCGTTATGCCCGTGCCGTGGGAGGAGGCCAGCCGCTTTGGCATCCTGACCACCGACCCCGAGGACGGCCGCATCACCAAGTTCACCGAGAAGCCCGATAAGCCCGATTCGAACCTCGCGTCCATGGGCATCTACATCTTCTCGGCCGACGTGCTGATCGAGGCGCTCGAGGAGGACGCTCTGGACCAGCGCTCGAGCCACGACTTTGGCAAGGACATCATCCCCAAGCTGCTCGGCGAGGGCAAGCGCCTGTACAGCTACGAGTTCCACGGCTTTTGGAAGGACGTCGGCACCATCGCCAGCTTCCACGAGACCTCGATGGACCTGCTGGGCAACAACCCCGAGTTCGATTTGTTCGACAAGCACTTCCCCATCATGTCCAACATCACCACGCGTCCGCCGCACTACATTGGCCCGGACGGCCGCCTGGACGACTGCCTGGTCTCCAACGGGTGCAAGATCTACGGCACCGCTCGCCACTCGATCATTTCGACCGATGTCATCATCGAGGAGCGCGCCGTGGTCGAGGACTCCGTGCTGCTGCCGGGTGCGCACGTTAAGAGCGGCGCGCACATCTGCCGCGCTATTTTGGGCGAGAACTCCACGGTCGAAGAGGGCGTGAAGCTCGGCTCTGTCGATACCACCAAGGATACGGCCGTCGTTGGAAATGACGTCGTTATCGGGAAGGGGGAATGATCCGATGATCAATCGCAAGGCCATCGGTTATATCACCGCTAACTACTCTTCGACCTACGGCAGCGTGCTGCTCAAGGACCGTCCCATCGCGTCCGTCCCGTTTTTGGGCCGCTACCGCCTGATCGACTTCCCGCTGTCCAACATGATGAATGCCGGCATCAAGACCGTCGGCGTCGTCATGCCGGGCAACTATCGCTCGCTGATTGACCACGTGGGCTCGGGCAAGGACTGGGGCCTGGACCGCAAGAAGGGCGGCCTGTTCATGGTGCCCGGCAACGCGTATGGCACCACCAAGGGTGGCATGCGCTTCCTGCTGCGCGACATCATCTCCAACAAGACGCTGTTCCAGCGCTCGGACAAGCCCTATGTTGTGATGATGGGCACCAACATCATCTTTAACATGGATCTCAACACCATCATCGACGCGCACGAGAACTCCGGTGCCCAGATGACCGTGGTGTACTGCAAGGCCACGCGCAACGTCGATGACGAGACCAAACTCGAGATTAACGAGAACGGCCGCCTGACAGGCGTGAGCGCCGGCGTCGTGTACGGCGACAACGCCTCTATGGACTGCTGCATCGTCAACCGCGAGACGCTGCTCGAGATTATCGATCACTACCAGGCTGCCGACTATCTGGACCTGCTTGAGGCACTCCAGGGCGACTTTGGCAACATCGACGTGTGCAGCTACGAGTACAAGGGCGAGGTCGTGGGCGTGTTTAGCGAGAAGTCGCTGTACCGCCGCAGCATGGACCTGCTCGACCAGACCGTGGCCGACCAGCTCTTCGATCCCGAGCGCCCGATCCTGACCAAGGCTCACGACGTGCCGCCTTCGCGCTATGCGACCGGCAGCCACGCGTGCAACTCGATCATCTCGGCCGGCTGCATCATCAAGGGCACTGTGCGCAACTCGATTCTGTCGCGCGGCGTTGTGGTCGAGGAAGGCGCCTCGGTGACCAACTCGATCATCAACCAGAGTTGCATCATCCAGAGCGGCGCCCGCGTCGAGAACGCCATTCTGGACAAGAACAACGTGGTCCCCACCAACACCGAGCTTCGCGGCACGCCCGAGAACATCCTGGTGCTGGGCAAGGCTCCGTTAACTTCCGACACCACCGTCGTACGTTAACGTTGGCACCGCAACATCACTCGTAACATGCAGAATAGCCGCCCGGTTAGCGCCAGGCGGCTATTCTCGAATTGCAACATGGGAGACAATATGGCAGATTCCAGCAAAAAGATGCAGATCGTGTTTGCCTCGGCCGAGTGCGCACCGTTTGTTAAGACCGGTGGCCTGGGTGACGTGGCGGGCTCGCTGCCTGCGGCGCTCGTGCGCGCCGGCGCCGAGGTTATCGTAATGGTGCCCAAGTACGCCACCATCAAGGACGAGTACAAGGCGCAGATGGAGCACTTTGCCGACTTTTACGT
>CAVALS010000143.1:0-6374 GCA_963589385.1 Bacteroidaceae bacterium | reverse complement strand
CCGCGCCGCGCTGGGAAGGACCGCGTAACGGTCCAAGAAATCGTCCGCAGTCCCATGCCATCTGGAAAGTACATCCCGTTTTGAGCGCTCAATTTGGGACATGGTTTTCGCGGGTGCTGCCAACCGGAAAGTGTGTCCCAGTTTGGTGGGCAGGCGGGCATAAGCTCAGCAGCTCCTACAGCTCAATATCGTTGAGCCATGTCGGCAGCGCAGTCTGCCGGATGCCTGCCGTCTGCAGCTTTTTGGCGAGCATTCCTGCCGAGCGGACCTCGTTTATGGTAAAGCGCAGCAGAGGGTGACCGTAGAGCGATAGGTGCGCCTCGCGCTGTCGTTCGGCAACGAGCGCCTCGGCGGTGGTGCGCCCGGCTAGCATGGCCTGGTCGGTATATTTGACGAGCCCGTCGAGCTCGCCCAGCGTGAGTTCCCGCGCCTGGCGCTCCCAGGCAAAGTCCGTTCGTATGGGCTTGGCCGAATCGAAGGGGTCCGTAAGCTCGTATTGAAGCCAGTCGGGCGCAAAACCGGTCTCGATCATGACGGCGCGGGCGACCGATTCCCCACCGCTCTCGGCGCGGACGTCGGCATATCGAAGCGTTGTGAGGGCCGTACGAATCGCGCGACCATTGCGGGCGGTCGTTCGTTGCTCGACGGCCTCCATCAGCTGTTCCCGCGCAAGGCCGAACTTTGAGATCGCCGAATCGGCAATGGGCATGCCGTCGGCAAAACCAGTTTGCAGCAGGCAATCTGTGGCCGTTTGGATGGGCGGCGTTACCGATATGCCGGCTCTGTGTATTGCTCCGGCCGGCTCAATCTGGTGCCGCTGAATATGCGCGCCCGGGCGAGCCGACGGCTTTGTGGCGCTGCAGGCATGCACGACATTCAGGTGTCGCCACGAGACCTCGAGCCCCAGCAGGCAGGCAGCCGAAAACGCGCAGAACGTCCAATCGGGGTGGATGATCGCAAGGGCGCGAATAATCTCGCAATGACGCTGCGCCCGGTTGAGCTCATCCCAGCGTATTTTGCGCGCGAACAATCCCGGCATGGGGGAGACGACCGTGCTGCCGGTGCGCCGAAGGAGCGCTTTTCGGATCGCCGCGCTCGGGGGAATCAGACAGCGCCCCTCTTGTTCGGCTTGGTTCAACAGCTGGTCGATGAGTTGGTCATTGCAATGGGTCATGAGCTACCGCCTCCTTTTGGGTAGCAAAAACGTATCAGCCGGAACTTGCCGCTCAGCTGACCAAAAGCTGACCAAAATCTAACCATGCAGGTAGATGGCCTGTTTTCGGCGACATTTTTACATCCGAATCGGTGGGCGGTAATCGGCACCCGTGAACGGTAGCTAGTTATGAAGCCTTGGTAAGTTTCGGGACGTGTACTTTTCCAAAAACAGAGCAATCTATCTGCTGTTTTATGTTTCTGGATCGCATGTTTGAAGGCATGTGATATGGCCTGCGGATCGTCGCCTTGTACCTGAGGAAACCGTGACCCGGAATTGCCGCTCGGAACGGGACAAGCTTTCCGGAACAGCCCTCAACCGGAAACTGAGTCCCGGATTCGACGCTCAGAATGGGATTCGTTTTCCGGTAGAAGCTTCGGCGGAAAATGCATCCCAGAATTCAGGCTCAGAACGGGACGCACTTTCCGGATGGCATGTTTGGCGGAAACTAAGGCCCAGTTCTTGGCTCCAGAACGGGATACATTTTCCGGAACGGTCCACGTGCGGTGGTATACCGCCCTTTTGCGTGCGCCGCTTGTCGAATTACGTTATAGCTAGCTATATTATAGGAAGGTATAATATAGCTAGCTATAACGTAAGGGAAGGATGGCCCTATGTTTATCGGAAGAACAGCGGAAATGTCCGAGCTCAATCGACTGTATGGCACGGGCTCCTTTGAGATGCCTGTGATTTACGGCCGCCGTCGTGTGGGTAAAACGCGCCTTATCACAGAGTTCATCCAAGGCAAGAAGGCTATTTACTTTCAAGCTCGTCGTACCAATGCAGAGGCAAACCTGCACGGCTTTAGCCAGGCGATACTCGCGGGTTCGGTTGGTGCTGCAGGCGTGTCGTTTTGTAGTTTTGACGAGGCGTTCGATGCATTGGCCACCATGGCTCGCACGGAACGTTTGATTGTCGTGATTGACGAGTATCCCTATCTCGCCCAATCGAATCCCGAAATCAGCTCGTTGCTGCAAGACAAGATCGATCACCTGTACAAAGAGACCAGGCTCATGCTGATCCTATGCGGCTCGTCTCTTTCGTTTATGGAGGAACAGGTGTTGGGCTACGAGAGCCCACTATACGGTAGGCGTACGGCCCAGTTTAAGATCATGCCGCTCGATTTTACGACGACCCTCGGGTTGTGGCAGAGCATGGGTCGCGAAGACGCTGCAGTTTGCTATGGCATGACGGGTGGCATTCCTGCATATATCGAGAAAGTCGATCCTGCCGCACCGCTCAAGGACAACATCAAACGTCTATTTCTTACTCCTACGGGCTATCTCTTTGAGGAGCCGAGTAACCTGCTGTTGCAAGAGTGCCGCAATCCCGAGCAATATGATGCGATCGTGCAAGCAATTGCTCAGGGGCGCTCGAGGATCTCGGAGATTGCGAGCTCTACGGGAATCCCTGCGAGCAACGTAAAGAGCTATGTGGATAAGCTGGCGTCGCTTGGGATTGTCGAGCGCGAGCTGCCCCTAAACGAGACGAGCAATAAGCGAGCCGTGTATCTGCTGAGCGACCAGATGTTTAGGTTCTGGTACAAGTTTGTGCCGCAGAACATTGGGCTGATTCAAAACGATATGGCCGAGATGGCGTATAAGCGCATTGAGCCGCACGTATCGGATTACATGGGTACGGTCTTTGAGCTTATATGCAGGCAATACGTGTACGAACTCGCGCGCGCGGGCCAGCTCGATGTGGTTCCGGCGAGCGTCGGGCGCTGGTGGGGGACGGACAATCGCACACATACGCAGGAAGAAATCGACTTGATTGTTGACGATGGCGAGGGCGCTGCGCTGTTTGCGGAGTGCAAATGGCGCAATGAACCGGTTGGCGAGGATGTGCTGCAAAAGCTCGTGCACCGAAGCGAGCTCTTTAGACGGCAGCAAAAAAGCTATGCGATCTTCTCGAAGCGAGGCTTTACGCAAGGATGTCAGGATGCTGCGGCGAGCAGGGGAGATACCAAGCTGATTTCGTTTGCCGAGATGTGCGAGCGGAGATAACCAAGCGCGCTCTGATTTGATGCTCGGAATGGGTCGCGCTAAGGATGCCAAGCGTAAAACCTTCAATGAAAATGGCGTAAAAACTACATCTGTCATGGCGTAAAAACTACATTGAAAGTAGCGTAAAATCAGCATTGAGAATGGCGTAATTTCGCATATCGCATGATAGAGAGGGACGGCCGTCTATGGATGCACCAAAGAGATTGACCCAAAAGGGATATAGGCCCCGGCTCATAGAGGAGCGCCTCGACACCCTTATGCGGGCGTTTGGCTGTGTGGAGATCAACGGCCCCAAATGGTGCGGCAAGACCTGGACGGCGCTCTCTCGCTCGGCGAGCGTCTCCAGGCTCGATGAGCCTGCGCAGCGTGCGGCGGCAGAGGTCGACCCAAGCCTGGCGCTCATCGGCGATGCGCCACACCTGGTCGATGAATGGCAGGAGGTGCCCGAGGTTTGGGATGCCGCCCGGCGTTTCGTGGACGCGAGCGGCAACGAACGGGGGACACTTTTGCTCACGGGCTCGACCGCGCTCAAAAGCGAGGAGCGCAGCCATGTTCGTCATTCCGGCACGGGTAGGATCGCCCGTCTGTCAATGCGCCCCATGGCCCTGTGTGAGTCGGGCGACGGCGAGCCGCTCGTGTCACTGGCAAGCCTCTTTAAGGGCGAGGATTTTGCCCCTCAGCGTCGCGAGAGCACGGTGGATGACGTCGCCCGCTGGTGCTGCAGGGGCGGTTGGCCTGCAAATCTTGGGCTTTCGGAAGATCTTGCGCGAGAGACGGCAAGCCAGTACGTGCACTCGGTGCTCGACGTCAACGTGCTGGACGAGGGCATGTCGTCCGAGCTTGCACACGGCCTTTTGCGAGCTCTTGCCATGAACGAGAGCCAGGCTGTCACGTACAAGACGCTCGTAAAGGATGCCTCGTACGGTGAGGCGGGCCCCGACGAGAGGACCATCGCTGCGTACTTGGACCTCTTCAACAGGCTCAAGCTGACCGAGGACCTCTGCGGATGGGAGCCGCCCATGCGCTCGAAGGCCCGCGTTCGCGTGCGCCCCAAGCGCTACTTCTGTGACCCGTCACTTGCGGCGGCGTTGCTGGGGGCTACCCCTGAGCGGCTGCTTGGCGATATGCAAACGCTGGGGATGCTCTTTGAGAATCTCGTCCTGCGCGACGTGCGCGTGTTCCTTTCCACCTACGGCGGTGTCGACAACAGTGTCCATTATTTCCGAGATGAGAAGGGCCTTGAGGTCGATCTGATCGTTGAGCACGACGGGCGCTGGGGAGCCATCGAGGTCAAGCTGAGTGATGCGAAAGCAGACGATGGAGCGAGAAATCTCAAGGCGCTGGAGAGGAAAGTGCTCTCCAATCCTGCCGCCCAGAATGCCGCGCCGGCGTTTTTGGCGGTCGTGGTTGGAAAGGGGAGTATTGCCTACACACGCGACGACGGCGTGGCGGTGATTCCCATGGCGGCACTTGGGGCGTAGTGGTTTTGCGGGCGTGCCGTGCTTCCTTTACCGAAAATCCATTTGGTAAACCAGATGCTCGCGGATAGAATAAAGTTGACGGCAGCCCAAGGGTGATAGCTGGGCAGCGCTGTTGCTTGGTCAAGAGGTCAGTGCCTTAATGGCAGCGACTTGTTATGCTTCGAATGCTGCTTGAGTGCCTCGGAAAGTTCGATAAGCGCCGTGAAGAGCGAGACCAAAGCAACCAAGAGCTCTACGAGCTCTGATGGGCCCGGGATGACCGCTGATTCAAGTCACCGGGCCTAAATCTTTTTCACACATTCGAATAGGCGGGCGACTCTTTTGGGGCTGTCTGCGTGGCGCGTGCCTGGTGCATGGCACTGCATCCCGCTTTTGTGTCCGCACGGGCGGCTACGCTTACCGCAACGTAGCCATTCGTGGAAAGGACGGATGCCATGTCGATGGATAAAACTGGGTTCGTGAGCGTTGGCGCCGAGATCGAGGACGAGGTGATGCCCGATCGCGTCGTGTTTAGCATCTGCTTTGGGGGAAGCTTCGATACCAAGGAGGCGTGCCTGAACGACTACAACGCCGATCGCGTTAAGGTCGCTGCGGCATTGGTGCCCTTTGGTTTGGATGACGAGCTAACGTGTCGCGGTTACGCCTGCTACGCGCGAACGACACGCAGAAAGGCGACGATCACTGGCTATAGCTACCATGCCTACGGCACAATCGCCGCGTCGATTGACGCCGTCGATGTCGCCGCTATATGGACGGCTCTTAACACCTGCGGTTCGCGCGCCGACATGAGCGTAGGTTTTGATCTAGCCGACCGGCGTGCTGCCGAGGATGCCCTCATCGCCCGCGTCGTCAAGCGAGCCCGCAACAATGCGCAGGCGCTTGCGGCGGCATCGGGTTCTAAGCTGGATGGCGTCAAGCATATCTCCTACAACAGTCAGCTTGGCAGCATGGATCGGCTTTGCTATGCAAGTGCGGCCGATTTTGCGCTCGGGGCTCCTGCGGGATCGGCTGATTCCAAGGTGACGGTGCTGGAGCCAGAGCCTATCGAGGTCGAGTGCTCCGTGGATGTGGAATGGTGGCTGGAGTAGAGGGGCGAGCCCGGGCGAGCCCCGGACTTCGTAACTGAAATTCCATTTGTTAAACCTGGCGCCCGTGGGTAAAATAAAGTCGACGGCAGCCCAAGTGGTGGAATGCTGGGCAGCGCCGTTACTTCGATTAAGGGGTCAATGCCTTAGAGGCGTCGACCCCTCTTTTTCTGCTTCGTACACTGCTTGAGTGCCTCGGTAAGTCCGATAAGCGCCGTGAGGAGCGAGACCAAAGCGGTCAGGAGCTTCACGAAATCAATCAGATCGGTCATGGGCATCACCTCCCGTCGCATGGAGGGCGCTGCCCGGCACATGGAACTGCCGTCAACAACTGCAATTCTATCAAAGTACTGCTATAAATACGAATATATGTTCGATAATAACAGTGACGTGATTCTCTCAAAGTGTGGCTTTACGCAAGGATGCCGGAAAGCCGTGCTGTGCGATTTCATGTCCGCACGGGCGCCTATCCTTACGGCAATGTAGCCACCTATGTAGCAAGCGGCAGTTGACGGAGAGAGGCCGTAACCGTGTCAGCTGAAAAGACGCCGTGTATCTCGGCTATCGATACGACGAACTTTGCGCGCCA
>CAVALS010000142.1:0-6448 GCA_963589385.1 Bacteroidaceae bacterium | reverse complement strand
GGACTTGCAGCGACGGACCTCAGGACGCTCTTACACCACGTCTGCGCGCGCGACCCATTTCTAAAAATGTTTTCAGCATATTGTCTTTCTTTTAGATTAAAGTATCTCTTCGATCTGAAAATATCTTTTGCCTCGTCAACATTAAGTGCTGACTTTTGTATCAACTCGATTGTTAATTGAACATTCGAACTAAACGAATCCTTTGATTCCCGATACCTTTTACAGCACTCTTCGACATGTCTAAAAGATAGGAGGTCATCGTAAAATTCCACGTTTAAGTCAACGATGTCAACTTTATATTGTTCAACCTCTTGAAGATATGACTTCAAAACAGGCAAGGCAAGATACGGCCCCACTGGACTCCATCCTGGGGGAAATACTAAAAGCGTTTTAGGCATATCAACGTCACATCTTTCGCAAATAATTCAATTGAAACACAACTACCATCATAATTGAAAATACACCAAGTCCTGTAACGAGAATTGAGAACATCGCGATGCTCGTGAACAGCGAAACAAGGAGTGTTGAAATAACAACAGCAACCGATTGCAAAGACTCCCTAATTGAAAACAGGCTTATCGATTCAGATTCGTCTCTCGCCAAATCCTGCAGCGATGTTATGAGAAGCACATCTTGAATGGCGTTTCCGGCACCGACGATAAAAAGGAAAATAAACGATATCCCAGACGCATAGCGATAGCCAAACGCCAGATACGCACCGAGCGCAAGATACGTCACAGAACAATATGATTTAACGCAATCGGAACCACTAATTAAACGACCATATATTGTATTTCCGAACAACAGTCCGATTGTAAGACTACTCTGAAGGAATCCGTATTGTATCGATGACGAGTCAAATTGCAATTGCGCAATAGCTGGCAAAAGAGAATTCAGAGAGCCGAATGCCACGCCACTAGAAATATCGATTAATAGGAAACCAATTGCCAAGTGCTTCGCGCTAAGATCACTAAATGCAGTCCTGTTTTTTTCATTTTTGCTTATCCCCTCTTTATCATTAACCTCGATAACCGACGGAACATCTCGCAGCAACCAGAACGACGCGGCAAAAGAAAGCGCGTCTAATGCAAGAACAGCCTCCGCCCCAAATTGAGCGACAACAAAACCGCCGGCAACTGGCCCCAGAACCATCATCAAATTCTGCAGAAACCCAAACGAATTATTAATTACGTCGCGATTGATGCTATTCGTATTGGCTCTTAACAACGAGTAAAAGCAGGGCATTTCAACCGTTCGACAAAGCGATACCGCGCACGTAATAGCAAACATACTCCATTTACTATCAACAAAAATATAGCAAACGAATAATCCCGCGCGAATTAAGTCTGCCAATCTCATGGCCTGCAGTGTCCCGATACCCATCTTCTGAGGCAGCTGCGCGAGCGCAACTGAAAACAGAGAGGGGGCAAATCTGCAGCAGACCATCAAAGCAGTTGCAGAAACATCGTGAGTTACCTCGTAAATCAGCATTGGCAAAGCAATATTCGCACACCAATTGCCTATTTCGCTTATCCCTCTAGCAATATATAAGACCCGAACCGGACGGCTAGCTCTCAATACCGTGAACATCACGATTAACCTCGTATTTCAGGCCTCGCTCATCCCTTAATAGGAATCCATAATCAACCAAGTACCGCCTCAACACGGCATAATCAGGATAGAGCTGTGACAGCACACGATTAACCTGAAGCTCCGTATAACTTGTATTTAATTCAAAGAAAGAGACGGCCCATAGCAGCATGATTCTTTTATAGCTTTCCTTTTTTGGAATTGAAACCAGCTCGCCATTCTTGAGAAATCGTTTTTTAAAGTCTATTAGCTCATCCATTCACATCCTCCATTTCATACGCATCTAATACTAAAAATGCATACGCTTTAGGTCATCGCATTCGACTTCTATATTCGAACTAAACTCGAACTAATCTAAATGATTTGCTCAAACACTCTTCGAAAGCTCGTTTTTCACTCTGAGTAAAATGCCCTTCCCAGTCAGTCCACGAACAGGAAGGCAACTCACAACGAGCGGAGTCGAAGCCCTCTGCCGTCGGTCGTTCAAAATGCACGATAACCTTTTCGATATCCCCATCTGTTATCAGGTCAGAATGAACGACCTCGGTACCGTCTTCGAATGTCATATACCGGTACATCACGTAAACCACCTCACAATCGTAAATCCAGTTTAGCATCAAGCTATTGCACCAAAGACAGCAAGCCCCCCCTTGATGAGTTGATGGTATCTGTTAAATGTCACGTACGATTCACATCTGGTGGGTACCCTGATGGCTACATGAAACGAAGCAGATTTACACCGGGAGGACCCCGTATGACAACCAAGTACACCGACGCGCCGCGCACGCGCGTCATGACGCCGGCATCGCTCAACAACGGCGTGCACGAGAACCATTCCATCGGACAGACCATGGCCATCGCGCCCAAAAAGGGCCTGTTCGACGACATTTCCATTCCCCAGATCATCGCCGGCGCCGCGGCTGCCGCCACAAGCGTCGCGCTTGCCTCCAAGATCGGTATCGCTGGTTCAGTAATTGGTGCCGCCGTGAGCTCGGTCATCACCGTTGTGTCATCGCAGGTCTACCGCCACTTTATCTCTGCCAGCGCCGAAGCCATCAAAGGTACGCACGCCGCCGTCGACTACCCTGCCGGCGCCTACGAGCCCGTTGAGTTTAATGCCGAGGAGCACCTAGGCGGCGCCGCGACTACGCAGGAGATGCGCCAGATTGCGGGGCGCGCGACCACGGCGCGCGTCGCTCCCGACAGCCTGCGCGCCAAGGCGGCGGCAGAGCGCAGCCAGACGCAAAAGAAGGTCATCGTCTTCTCGATCGCCATCGCCATCGTCGCGGTCATCGCCTGCGCCGGCGCCATCCTTATCACCACCGCCGGCGAGGGTCTGGGCGAGCGCCCCGAGTCAATCCTTTCGTCGCGCACGACCGAGAGCGATGCAAATGACAACACCCAGTCGCAAGATCAGCAGGCACAAGCGGACGGCACGCAAGACAGTTCTACCTCTACCGATTCGTCCTCGAACACCCAAAACCAATCGCAGGGCACCGATTCCTCTACGGCCAACAGTGGCACGCCGTCCGGCACGACCGACTCAAGCCAAACGGCTGACGGTTCGCAGCCGAACACGGGCAGCCAGACGAGCGACACCACGTCGGGAACGGGCACAGCAGACAGCAACAACAGCAATTCGAGTGGCACCACATCGGGCACGACATCTGACAGTTCAAGCCAAGGCACGACATCGGGCAACTAGGCGCTGCATCCCCAGATAGGCAACCTGTACAACGGGCGCGAACCGGCAACGGTCGCGCCCGTTTGCCTTGGGCGCCGAGGTAGCAAGCCCCGCGCGATGGTAAGATGCTTTGGTGTGTAAAGAGGAGATTTGCCATGAGCAAGACAATAGTTAGGCCCACGCTTTCGCTGGGCAACCACATCTATCTGTATCGCCTGCTGCGCGATGCAATCGGATGCGGCAAGCAAACGTTTATGACGCAGGTCGAGGAGGCACTCGCCGCTGGTGACATGGCCGCTTATGACCTGGGCTTCGAGACCACGCGCGAGCTGCTCGAGGAGCTCGACGACTGCATTAAGCTGACCGTCTTTAAGGGCGGTCGCCTGTATGCCACCGTCATCGCCAACGAGGCCTGGGATACCGCCCTTGCCAAAGGCGAGGACAAGCCCAAGGCTGCCAAGGGTGCCAAGCAGTCCTACAAAAAGAAGAAGCGCGGCGAGAAGGACCTCAAGGCCGTGCGCCCCAAGCACGTTAAGCGTCCCGAGCCCGAGCCCGTGGCTGAAGCTATGCCGGAGCCCGAGCCCGAGGCAGAGATCGAAGTCGCTATTGAGGTAACGGCAGAAGCCGAAACCGAAATCGCCGCCACGACCGATCCCAAAGTCATATCCGAGCAGGAAGCCACTGCGGAGCTCAACGAGACTCCCAAGTCGACAACCGAAGAAGTCGCTAACCAACCTGAGACGCCTGCGTTCCAAAACAGCGATGTCTTTGGCGACGAGGCTGAGGACGATCAGTCCGACGATCAAGGCGCTACCGAGTCGACGCCGGAGCCCGAGACGCCGGAGCCCGCCATCTCGCTCACGGTCGTCTATGACCCCGAGAACGCCAACGCCGGCATCACCACTATGGCATCCACGCCCATCGAAGCAAAGTCGAGCGTCGAGAATGAGAGCGCGATGCAGGTTGAGTTTGAAACTGCAGCTGTAGACGCGCCCGTCACCGTGAAGCCCGCAGATTCCGCAGTTAAGCCGGAACCGGTGCCTGAGCCCGCACCCGTCATCGAATCCGTGCCCGCCTCTGCTTGCGACCAAGTTCCCGCACCGGCACCGGCTTCGGTACCCGCAGCGGCCCCAACCCCCGCACCCGCAGCGCCCGCCATCCCTGAGGACTTCCCCGTCGATTTCGCAACCGAGGTCTTCTGCCCCGGCCCGCTTCTGCACCAGTTGTCGACCTATCTCCCCTACGGCGCCGACACGCTCGGCATTGTCGGCGAGTACTACTGGATCGCCCGCGAGCGCGGTACCATCGAGGCCGCGCGAAACCGCGCAAACTTCCCCCTGTGCTACACGCAGGCCGGCGAGCGCCGCGAGGTTACAGTGCGCATCCGCCGCAACACCACCGGCGGTCTCGGAGCCGCCTGGACCATCGACAAGGTCGAAGCCCCGGTCGAGTAAAAAACGGCCTCGGATAGCCAATTGACCATCCGAGGCCGTTTGAATTCAGGCCTTTTAGTTGTCATCGGTGCATATAGACACCAGAGAAGCAAGCTCATCCTCAAGTTGCGGAGCAAAGTATCTAAAAGAAACCTGCGCTCCAGTCGGTATCGACTCAATCATATTCGCAGCATTATCTGAAACTCGGTACGATGCAGTTTCACCTGTCTTCAAATCCTCTATTGAGCAGACAGCGTCTTCAGCATCAATCGACCTAAGCACGCCTTTTCCTTGTAACATCACATCGGCATGCCCGCCAGCTATTTCTAATGAACCTGAGTCTGTCGCAGTCACTTCTCCGGAACCTCCGCGCGATATCTCTTCCTTTGTTGAACAGCCCACCAATGAAGCCATCAGCACCAAAGACAGAGCTAGACGAATCGCCCTACTTCGAAAAAGTCGTTCCATAAGTCCACGCATAATAGCTCTGATCATACTTCAGGAAGGATAAAGATGAATTCCAGCCGTCCGCTATGCCAATCATCTGCCTTGTCTCTCCAGTTTTCTTACCAGTAAGTGTGGCGTAAGCCTCCGCTGTTACAGAATGGGCTGATCCGTTGTACAAACTCGCATGTAAAACATTCGGTCTATTAGAGTTAATCTCATTTTGGATGCTCGCGATAGCCGGAGAGGAGACAGTGCGGGCGATAAGAGTACTTCCTCTGCTTGCGCAGTAATTTGTAAACCCCGTTGCACAGGTTGATATCGGCGTTCCACCCAAAACAACGCCGGGAACAGTCTGTTCTTCATCGGAAAGAGCATGGGTATTGGTGTAATTCCATATCTGCATATATTGCGAAGGGTCGCTATATAAATTGGCAATGCCATACAGTTCCGCAACGTTCGAAAAAGCTGTCACCATACAAGCATAGTGGGCGGTAAGCCTCTTAATCTCGCTTTCATCATATGACATAAACTGAGAAATGGAACGAAATCCAGATACTGTGTAATCCTGCATTTGAGTTGCGTAAATTACAACATCGTTCCAGCTTGAAGGTTTATTCGATAAAACGACAGGCCGTCCTTCTATGGAAACAGCCGGGATTGTTCTTCCGCAATTTGTTGTTATTGAACCGTCCAAAGATTGCACGCCGAATTCGAATGGATTGATCATTACGACTGGGTTATTGAACGAATAAGACTCGACACCAAGATCTCCTCCCCGATCCATAGGGCTGACTAAGCCGTCTCCAAAACGATATCCCGTAAGTATTTCATCATCTGAAGCATCTAAAACCAAATAGCCCGCGGCTCTATTGGATGTCACAACCGGAACAATGTAACCAAGCGGGGACCCATCAACATCTACAAAAGGAATAGGGTCAGAAGGCGTATACGAATAGCCGAGGAGTCCCTTTATATATTTATCGGCAAGCTCTTGCGCAATTTCAGAAGTAAATTGTATCTGCTCACCATCAATATTGCCCGTCGAAGCAAAAACCTCTTTCGGACGTGCGGCTAAGGCGACAATTGAAGACGCGACAAGTTGCAGAAAACGACGACGCGAAAGCATATGTTCTTCTTTCTAGAGAAGCGACTAATAAGGTACTCCTATTCTATAATCTTTTTTGTAACGTTACAGCACTGGTTATATTTCAATTCGATTTGCTTATGTCCTTGCAACCCAATGCGGCTTTACGTTTTATCATTAAGAGACTGGAAGTTGTAGAAGCTTTCCGTG
>CAVALS010000141.1:0-6563 GCA_963589385.1 Bacteroidaceae bacterium | reverse complement strand
AACGGTCGCCCGCTTACGCGCGCCGCATCCATGTTGCTGCCCGAGCCGTGGGACCACAACGACAGCCTGAGTGAGGAGCGCCGCGCCTACGATGCCTACCAGTCCATGCTCATGGAGCCCTGGGATGGCCCGGCTGCCATCGCCTTTACCGACGGCCGCACGCTGGGCGCTGCCCTCGACCGTAACGGCCTGCGTCCCGCCCGCTATTATGTGACGCGCGACGGTCGCTTTATGCTGGCAAGCGAAGTGGGCACCATCGAGGTGAGCCCCGAGAACATCCTGACGAGCGGCTGTCTGGGGCCGGGCCAGATGCTCGAGGTCGATTTTGCCCGCGGGCGCGTCATCTACAACGACGAGCTGCGCGCCCGATACGCCAAGGAAAAGCCCTACCGTGATTGGATTGCCGAGGAGACGTTGACGGTCGACGCGCTCGACAAGCCCGCCGCGCCCGCGCCCGCCGAGGACGCCGAGGTGCCTGCCGCCGTGCGCATGGCCAAGCTCGGCTATCACTGGGATGACGTCGACGAGGTCGTGCGCCCCATGGCCCGGCAGGGCAAGGCCCCGCTCGCCTCGATGGGCATCGACGCCCCTCTGGCCTGCTTGTCCAAGAAGACGCGTTCGTTCTTTGATTACTTCTATCAGCTGTTCGCCCAGGTCACGAATCCTCCGATCGATGCCCTGCGCGAGCACATGGTGACTTCGACCACGCTCTACCTGGGCAACCACGGCAACCTGCTCGAGGACTCCCGCACGGCCTGTCAACTGGTGCGCTTGGAGCGCCCACTGCTGAGCGAGGAGGAGTTCGACCGCATTTGCGCCATCGACCGCGTGGGCTTTAAGACCCGCCGCTTCCGTGCCGTGTACCGCCGCGATGCCGGCGAGGGCGCGCTGCAGGCTGCGCTCAAGCAGCTTGCAGAGGACGTTGAAGCTGCGGTCCGCGACGGCGTGAACATCGTGGTGTTGAGCGATCGTGCCGCTGCGGGCGAGGCGCCCGTGCCGTCGCTGCTCGCCGTGGGCTGCGTGCACAATCACCTGATCCGCGCCGGCGTGCGTACCTTTGCCGACATCGTGGTGGAGTGCGGCGACGCCGTGTCCCCGCATGACTTTGCGGCACTGGTGGGCTACTCCGCGAGCGGCATCTATCCGTACAACGCACATGCGTGCATCCGCGATCTGGCGGCACGCGGCGACCTGGAAGTGACGGCCGAGCAGGGCATCGCCAACTACAACAAGGCTGCGACCGCCGGCATCGTCTCCATCATGTCCAAGATGGGCATCTCCACGGTGCAGAGCTACCATTCGGCGCAGATCTTCGAGGCCGTGGGCTTTACGCCGGAGTTCGTCAACGCGTATTTCGCCGGCACGGTGAGCCGTGTGGGCGGTATGGGTGTCGAGGACGTCGAGCGCGAGCAAAACGAGCGCTACGACGCCGCGCTCGCTATCCTTAAGAGCCCGGCTCCCGATCAGCTGCCCACGCTGGGCCTGACCAAGTGGCGCCCGCTCGGCGGCGAGGATCACCTGATCGACCCTCAGACCGTCTACCTGCTCCAGACCGCCTGCCGTGAGGACAGCTACGACACCTTTAAGGAGTACAGCGCCCGCCTGCACCGCACCGGTCGCGCCGTGCGCCTGCGCGACTTGCTCGACTTTGATGCCAGCGGTCGCACTCCGGTGGCACTCGACGAGGTGGAGCCGGCGCTCGACATTGTCCGCCGCTTTAACACCGGCGCCATGTCGTACGGCTCCATCAGCAAAGAAGCGCACGAGTGCATGGCCATCGCCATGAATCGCCTGCATGGACGCTCCAACTCGGGCGAGGGCGGCGAGGACCCGCGTCGCGAGACCCCGCTGGCCAACGGTGATTCCAAGAACTCCGCGATCAAGCAGGTGGCAAGTGCGCGCTTTGGCGTGACGAGCCGCTACCTGTGCAGCGCCTTCGAGATTCAGATCAAGATGGCCCAGGGCGCCAAGCCCGGCGAGGGTGGCCACCTGCCCGGTAAGAAGGTCTACCCCTGGATCGCCGAGGTCCGTCAGTCCACACCCGGCATCGGCCTGATCTCGCCTCCGCCGCACCACGATATTTACTCTATCGAGGACCTGGCAGAGCTGATCTTCGATCTTAAGAACGCCAACCCCGGCGCGCGCGTGTCGGTCAAGCTGGTCAGCGAGGCCGGCGTCGGCACCATCGCCACCGGTGTGGCCAAGGGCGCTGCCGACAAGATCTTGATCAGCGGTCACAATGGCGGCTCGGGTGCCGCTGCGCGCGACTCCATCTGGCATGCGGGACTGCCGCTGGAGCTTGGCCTTGCCGAGGCCCAGCAGACGCTGCTGCAAAACGGCCTGCGCTCGCGCGTGGTGCTCGAGGCCGACGGTAAGCTCATGGACGGCACCGACGTTGCCGTCGCCTGCTTGCTGGGCGCCGAGGAGTTTGGCTTTGCGACCATGCCGCTCATCTCCATGGGTTGCCTCATGCAGCGTGACTGCCAGCAGGACACCTGCCCGGCCGGCATCGCGACGCAAAACTGCCGCCTGCGTCGCGGCTTCCGCGGCAAGCCCGAGCACGTTGAGCACTTTATGCTCTTTGTAGCCGAGCAGCTGCGCGAGGTCATGGCGAGCCTGGGCTTCCGCACCATCGACGAGATGGTCGGCCATCCCGAGTGTTTACGCCAGATCGAGGTCCCGGGCAACCGCAAGGCCAACCTGCTCGATCTGTCACCCGTGCTGGCGAGCGCGACCTGCGAGTTCGGTGCCCATATTCCGGGCGCCGACGGTCGTCACTTCCTGCCGCAGATGGCCGCGGACAGTGAGCTCGACAAGACGCTCGACTCCACGTTGTTTGTGCCTTACACGGCCGACGCTCGCGCGCACCTGCGCCCGATTCGCTTCCGCGCCGATATCGCCAACGTCAACCGCTGCGTGGGCACCATCTTGGGCAACGCGGTGACCAAGGCGCATCCCGAGGGCCTGCCCGCCGGCTCCATCACCATCGATTGCGATGGTTCGGCCGGTCAGAGCTTTGGCGCCTTCCTGCCGCGCGGCATTACGCTCAACGTGTGCGGCGACGCCAACGACTACTTTGGTAAGGGCCTTTCGGGCGGCGAGGTGTCGGTGTGCCCCAACCCGCATGCGACCTACAAGTTCGACGAGAACATCATCGTGGGCAACGTTGCGTTCTTTGGTGCCACGAGCGGTCGCGGCTTCATTAACGGTCTTGCCGGCCAGCGTTTTGCCGTGCGCAACTCCGGTGCCACCGTGGTGGTCGAGGGCTGCGGCAACCATGGCTGCGAGTACATGACGGGCGGTCTGGCGCTCATCCTGGGCGAGGTCGGGCAGAACTTCGCCGCCGGCATGACAGGTGGCGTGGCCTATGTCTTTGACCAGTACGGCACGCTCGATGCCCGTGTGAACCACGAGAGCGTGGAGCTCAAGGCCCCGACGGCCGGCGAGCTGGCGCAGATTCGCGAGCTCATCCAGGAGCACGTGGACGCGACGCAGAGCCCGCGCGGCATTAAGCTGCTCTACAGCTTTGAGACGATGAGCAAGCACTTTGTGAAGGTCATTCCGACCGAGTACGAGCGCGTGCTGGCGATTGTCGCCGCGGGCGAGGCTGCCGGCAAGACGCATGCGCAGGCCGAGGAACTGGCGTTTGACATCGTGACCGGTCGCGCGAGTGCCGCGGATGTCGCTCGCTTTGATGCTGCGGGCGGTGCTGCGGGTGCTGTGCCCGCCGCCGCCAGCTCTGTTGCTTCGACCAAGAAGGAGGCGTAAGTGCCATGGGTAAGCCCGGTGCTTTTCTTGATATCGATCGCGTGACCCACGAGCTTCGCTCCGTGGAGGAGCGCAGTCATGATTTTGATCCGCTGTACGTGGAGCTCGATGACGATGCGCGTCGCGCCCAGGCGAGCCGCTGCATGATGTGCGGCGTGGCGTTTTGCCAGATGGGCGCGAGCTTTGGCAAGGCACGCCCGAGCGGCTGCCCGCTGCACAACCTGATTCCCGAGTGGAATGAGCTGGTGTACCGCGGCCGCTGGGACGAGGCTGCCGAGCGTCTGTCGCTCACCTCGCCCATGCCCGAGTTCACGAGTCGCGTGTGCCCGGCGCTTTGCGAGGCCGCGTGCAACCTGGGTTCGGTCGATGGCCAGCCCACGACGATCCATGACAACGAGCGTGCGATCAGCGACCATGAGTGGGCAAATGGCGGTCCGCGTCGCTTTGAGCCGGCAGGGGAGGGCGCACCCACGGTTGCCGTGGTGGGCTCCGGTCCTGCTGGCCTGGTGGCGGCATGGGAGCTTGCGCGTCGTGGCGCCCGCGTGACGGTGTTTGAGCGCGACGACCGCCCGGGCGGTCTGCTCATGTACGGCATTCCCAACATGAAGCTCGAGAAGTCCGTGGTCGAGCGTCGCGTGGCGCTCATGCGCGAGCTGGGCATTGTGTTTGAGCTGGGTGTCGACGTTACGAACCCTGCGGTGGCGGCCGAGCTCGATGACTTTGACGCCGTCGTGGTGGCTGCCGGCGCTCGTGCGCCCCGCGGTCTTTCGGCTGCGAACGTGGATGCTCCGGGCGTGGTGTACGCGGTGGACTACCTGACGGCTTCGACCGTCTCGGTGCTCGATGGCGGCGAGCCCGCGGTGAACGCGCGCGGCCTGGACGTTGTGGTCATTGGCGGTGGCGATACTGGAAACGACTGCGTGGGCACTGCCGTGCGTCAGGGCGCGCGCAGCGTGCGCCAGTTTGAGTTCTTGCCGGCTGCGCCCGATAAGCGCGCGTCGAGCAACCCCTGGCCGCAGTGGCCCAACGTTAAGAAGACCGACTACGGCCAGCAGGAGGCTATCGCTGCGATGGGTGGCGAGATGCGTGCCTGGGGCGTTGATACGCTCGAGGTGCTGCTGGACAAGAAGGGTGCGGCTGCGGGTCTGCGCGTGGTCGATCTGGATTGGTCGGCGGGAAAGCCCGAGCGCATTGCGGGCTCCGAGCACGAGGTGCCGGCGCAGCTGGTGCTCATCGCCTGCGGCTTTACGGGTCCCGAGCACGGCGTGTTCGATGTGGTGAGCGTGCCTGTTGCCACCGCTGGTCGTCTGCTGCCGGTGATGGCTGCCGAGGGCTCGCACCTCGCGGCTCGCACGGAGGGTGTCGCCGCCGATGCCGCGCCGGTGTATGTGGCCGGTGATGCCCGCAACGGCAGCTCGCTCGTCGTGAACGCCATGGCCGATGCCCTGGCCTGCGCAGCCGAAGTCGCCGAGGCGCTGGAGCTGTAAAGTAGTCATTTAAGAACGTCCCCAATGACTAGTCATTTTTTGTCTAGTCGTTGGGGACACTCTTTGCGAGCGATTTGCTCGTTTGTCGACGTACGGGCGTTCATTTGTCGACTTCTTGGGCTGTGGCCACCTGTTGTTTCTGTGGTGGCTGCGGGCATCTGGCTCAAAAAAGCGGGTTGGCTGTCTATGTCTACCTGCGGTTTTGTTGCGGTGCGCTCATTCGGTCAAGTGCCCCGTCAAGTGTTTGGTTAGCATCTGGTTTGCAGCCGAAGGCCTATTTTGCCCGCGCTTGCCTCGGCTGCTCGCCCTCCTCGTAAGCTCAAATTGAGGTCCATCAGTTTGAGGAGGATGCCATGACTGACCAAGTTTTTGACCGAGCACAGCTGGCCGAGGCCGTCGGCAACGATATTGCCGACATGGCTCACTTTTGGATGCTGCGGAAGTTTCAATTTCTGGAGCCGGCGCGTGAGCAGTTCGAGATTATCGTCGATCCGTGGCTCAGCTATTGCGAGGAACCTTCTCAAAACGAAATCATGGCCTACAACATGGCGTTTACCGATTGGCTGCTGTTTGAGCGCCCCTATTACCACGGCAAGACGCTGTTGGAGCTGTATGTGGACGAGCCACCGGCGTCAATTTCTCCTGCTTCGCTCGGGCGACTTAAGCAGGTGCGTGACACGCAGTATTTCTCGCGCTTTGGCATTTTGGACAAGGATCCCGCGGCTGGCATGGTCGTGCTGAAGGACACGCGCACCGACCGTCGCTTTGACGTCTACGACCCACATATCGTGCAAAAGGAGCACTGGAGCGACGGCGTGATTGCGGTGCGACTCGCGTGCGTCGACGATGTCTGGCTGACGGTGGGGCAGCTCTACCTGTATGACATCGCGCGCCTGGGCGACACGGCCGTCGACGGGCCGGGCGCGGTGCATCCCGAGGACCTAGAGGACGGTTTCGACACCTCGTGCATCAGCTTCTTTTTGCGCCTGGTCCGCGACGTCATGGGCGCCCAGGGGCGGTACGTGAAGTCGCTCAACATCTACGAGCAAGAATGGGAGTAGAGGATGGGCAGCTGTCGCCTGCCTGGAGAATATCTCGATCTGTAACGTTTAGGGACAAAAAACCGGTCTACCTGTTACAGATCGAGACATTTGTCAGCGGAGGCAACAGCGGCGATGGCCCATTTCTCCGATGTGGTGGTGATGGAAGTGTCTAATACCGTTTTCAAACACAAGCATGCAACACGTAACACCTTGGCGCGGAATAGGATGCTTGCCAGGCTCACGGAGGCGGCTGAACTAGGCGTGC
>CAVALS010000140.1:0-6603 GCA_963589385.1 Bacteroidaceae bacterium | reverse complement strand
TAAGCCCGCTGTTTGCGGGGCAGCTCTATCACTCGCGCTCGGTGCTCTTTTTGCCTGGATATTTTGACGAACTGGAGCACCGCTATCCCACCGAGTTCGCGGGAACCTTTGAGGCGTTTGCCGAGCCATGGCACGAGGAGGCGACGTCTGCCATCTGCCACACGCTGCGCCGGATTAACGAGGACCGCGCCCGCACCGTAGGCGGACGCGTCTATATGCAGGGCATCGTGGAGACCATGGTCGCGGAGCTCGCCTGTTCGCGCGCGGCCCACAAGCAGGCGCGGCAGGCGGCAGACACACGCGTCAGCATAACCATTGCCGAAGAAGCAACGGCAATGATTGAGCGCGCGCTCGACAAAGGCAGACGTGTGGGTATCAACGAGGTGGCCGAGAGGCTCTACACAAACCGCTCCAAACTATGCGCCACCTTTAAGGCCCAAACTGGCGAGCCCTTGGGCGCCTACATTCGCAGACGCCGTATGGAGCGAGCACAGGACCTTTTGGCAGATAGCGCGCTCACGATAGCGCAGGTGGCAGAACGTCTAGGCTACCCTCAGCAGGCCGCCTTCGCCCAAGCCTTCAAACAATACACCGGCATGACACCCACGGCTTGGCGAAGCAAGTATCGCTAAGGCCCAAGCTCCCTGGCCGTAACGGAGCGATTAATTAGCCGCCGCCCGTCAGCTCACCCAGGATCTAAACGTCAAGATGCGCACAATCAAGCGCCTTTTTGATAAGAGGGACAGATCGATCAGCCAAATACAACGGAATGTTGAGCACCCCGTCGTCGAGCTTTAGGTTCTTAAGCGAGTAGCGGACCCTCAATGGAGTCGTCTCCGCATGCTTGTCGGCATAGTACTTAAGGCTCTTGGAATGAACGACCTCTCCCGATTTGACCTCGACGGGAACGATTTCGTTTCCGACTTGAATCAAAAAATCGACTTCGTGCTTCGGCTTCTCGTTTGTCCAATAACGCGGAGCAGCATCTAACTGTGAAAGTAATGCCTGAAGCACATAGTTCTCGGCGAACGAACCTTTGAACTCCGAAAATAGCGCATCCGAGATGGCAAAAGCGGACGCATCCAGCCTTGCCATGCGGCGCAGCAAGCCAACATCAAGACAGTAGACTTTAAATGCCTTGAGGTCATCGTACGCAGAGAGCGGCACACCACCGGCAGCATTAAGGCGAACCGCCGTGATGAGCCCAGCATCGGCAAGCCATTCCAGAGCATCCTCGTATTCTCGAGCACGAGCCCCCTCGCGCACCGCACCCCAAACGAACTTTTTGTTCTCGCGCGCCAACTGAGCTGGAATCGAGTTCCATATTTGCGAAAGCTTGGCGAACTGCGCACGGCCACCATGCTTGGCAAAATCGCGCTCGTAGGAATCCAAGAGATCAGACAACACCTTATCGACCTGAACGATATCGCCCGTCTCCGCCCACCGGCCAAGAGCCTCTGGCATGCCGCCACATGCAAAATAACGACGAAGATGCTCGACGAGACGGACATGGAAGAAATCGGGCACTGTCTCGATCTGATCCAGGCCGCCAAGGTATTCGTCGTAGTTTGCAGCGCCCTCGGCTTTCAGAAACTCGGAAAAGCTCATGGGGCGCATCTCCATGAACTCGACCTTTCCCACCGGAAAAGCGCTGGTCTCACGGGACAAGCGAACGCCCAACAAAGACCCTGCGCATGCGACGTGATACTCGGGGGCCTCGTCACAGAAGTATTTAAGGGCGCCGACTGCAGAAGGACAATCCTGAATCTCATCAATAATAAGCAGCGTCTCGCCGGGATCGATAGGCTGTCCAAGTGCCAGGGAAAGGTTTGAGATGATCCGTCGAGGATCGCGCGTACCTTCGAAAAACTGAGCGTACTCGCTCTGTACCCCAGGTGACGGCTCCTCGAGCGTCAGATACACAAAATTGCGGTATGAGGTTCGTCCGAACTCCTTAAGCGCCCATGTCTTTCCAACCTGGCGCGCCCCCTTAAGAATAAGCGGCTTACGATATTCCGACGCTTTCCAAGCGTTAAGCTTGGCAATGATATCTCGCTGCATGACCGAACCTCCCGCAAAGAAACTTCCGTAAACGTGATATTTCCCACATTTTACCCTAGGTAAAACGTGACATTTATCACATTTACGGAAGTTTTAAGCTCATTTCGCCACACTTTCATCACATTCAAAAGGCGGAGGCGCATTTTGCGCCTCCGCCACCATCTTTCCTATCAGCCTACCTGACCCGAACGGCCGAGTCGTCACAGAACCCGGGAGCCCCGGCAGGGCGGGTGCTTGCTCAAAATGAGTTCCGCACGCAAAGAAGGCCACTTAATGTGGCCTTCGTCTTGCGCAGGACTGTTTGAAATTTTGAGCAAGCACCCGCCCTGCCGGGGCTCCCGGGTTCCCGCTTACGAGAGCGACGTTCTCAGCAACTCGTTGAAGAGTTTCGGGTTGCCCTTGCCGCGGCTCGCCTTCATGCACTGGCCCACCAAAAAGCCAATGACCTTCTGGTTGCCGTCGCGATACTGCTGCGCCTGATCGGCACAGTTTGCCAGCACTTCATCCACAATCGGCTGCAGCGCGCCGGCATCGCTCACCTGACGCATACCGCGCTCGTCGACGATCTTGTTGGGGTCGTCGCCGGTCTGGGCCATGGCCTCAAAGACCTCGTGCGCCTGGTTGGAGCTAATGGCATCGGTCGCCAGCAGCTTGGCCAGCGCTGCCACCTGAGCCGGAGCAATGCCGGACTCGGTGAGCGACACGCCCGCGCCCTTAAGGTAGGCGATCATCTCGTTCACCAGCAAGTTTGCGACCGTCTGGGCCTCCTTGCCAGCCATACCGGCAGCGGCCGCCTCAAAGAACTCGGCAAACTCGGGGTCGCCGGCAATCTGCTCGGCGTCCGCCGCCTTAATGCCAAAGTCGGCCTCAAATCGGGCGCGCTTGGCATCAGGCAGCTCGGGGATCTCGCCACGGCAACGGTCGATGAACTCGTCGTCCAGATCGAACGGCGCCAGATCGGGGTCGGGGAACAGACGATAGTCGTCGGCCGTCTCCTTGACACGCATGACCACGGTGCGCTTGCGGCTGGGCTCCCAGTGGCGGGTCTCCTGATAGATAATGCCGCCCTCCTCGAGCACCTCGGCCTGGCGGCAAATCTCGTAGGCAAGGCCGTCATGCAGGCTCTTAAACGAGTTGAGGTTCTTGAGCTCGGTTTTGGTGCCCAGCTTGGTCTCGCCGCGGCGGCGCAGCGACACGTTGCCGTCGCAGCGCATGGAACCCTTCTCCATGGAGCAGTCCGAAATGCCCAGCGTCACAAAGATGCGACGGAGCTTCTCCATAAACAGGCGCGCTTCCTCGGGCGTGCGCAAGTCGGGCTCAGTCACGAGCTCAATCAAAGGCGTGCCGCAGCGGTTGTAGTCGACGAGCGACTCGGCCGCGGCGGTAATGCGGCCCTCGGCACCGCCTACGTGCACCATCTTGGCGGCGTCCTCCTCCATGTGGATGCGCAGGATGCGAATAGGCACCGTGTAGGAACCGTCCTCGCGACGCTCGGGCATCTGCAGGTTGGACGCGTCATAGCTGGCCAGGTGGCCGGCGCGCTGATTGCCCTCGCGCATGGTCGACGTCATGGACGTGGACAGGCCCTCGGCGTTGGCCGAGGCGCTCGCCAGGCTCTGGGCCTCGGCCTCGCCAAACGCGCAGTCGGGGCGCTCGGCGGCACCGCGACCGGTCACGTCCAGGTCCAGGTGGCCGTACATGGCAAAGGCGACCGGACCCTGCGTGGTCTGGAAGTTCTTGGCCATATCGGGATAAAAGTAGTGCTTGCGGTAGAACATCGAATGGCGCTGAATCTCGCAGTTGGTGGCAAGACCGGCCTTGACGATGCTCTCGATGGCGCGCTTGTTGGGCACCGGCAGGGCGCCGGGCAGGCCCAGGCACACCGGGCACACGTTGGCGTTGGGCTCGTCATCGTGGCTGAGCTTGCAGTTGCAGAACATCTTGGTATCGAGCGCGGTGAGCTCGGTATGGATCTCCAGGCCGATCACGGCCTCCCAATCCTGCAGGACCTCGGAAAGCTCCTTCATTACAGCTCGCCTCCCTTCCCGGCAAAATCGGGCGCGACGGAAAGCGCGGGCGCACCCGTGGCGGTATCGGCAAAGCCGCGCTCCAGGGCGCGAGCAAACGTGAGCAGCTGACGGTCCTTAAAGGCCGGACCAACCAGCTGGGCAGAAACGGGCAGCTGAGTGTCCTTGCCCAGGCCCAGCGGCACCGAGATACCACCGTTGCCGCAAATGTTGAGCGAGATGGTGTACAGGTCCGAAAGGTACATCTGCGTGGGGTCGCTAATCTCGCCAAACTTAAAGGCCGTGCGCGGCGAGGCGGGCATGAGGATGGTGTCCACCTTGGCATACGCGGCGTCGTAGTCCTGCGTGATGAGCGTGCGGGCCTTTTGCGCAGCGTAGTAGTACTTGTCGTACACGCCCGAGCTCAGCAGGTAGGCGCCGAGCATCTGACGGCGCTTGGCCTCGGCGCCAAAGCCGTGGGCGCGCGAAAGCGAGCTCTGGTCGGACAGGTTGGCGCAGCCCTCCTCCTGGTAGCCGTAGCGAATGCCGTCGAAGCGGGCCAGGTTGGAGAACGCCTCGGCCGGGCCGATGACGTAGTAGGCGGCGATGGCGGCGTCCAAGTGCGGCAGGTCGACCTCGACCAGCTCGGCGCCCTGGTTCTGCAGCTCCTGGGCGGCGCGCTGAACAGCGGCCTTGACCTCGGGCGTCAGACCCTCGGCCTCCATAAACGCAGGGATGATGCCCACGCGCTTGCCCTCGATGCTGTCATTGAGGTGCTCGGTAAAGTCGACGGCGCAATCCTGGCTGGTGCAGTCGTACGGATCGTGGCCCGCGCCGGTAAGCGCGTTCATGGCCAGCGCGACATCCTCGACCGTGCGGCCAAAGGGGCCCACTTGGTCGAGCGACGAGCCAAAGGCAACCACGCCGTAACGGCTCACGGCGCCATACGTGGGCTTAAAGCCCACCACGCCGCACAGTGACGCCGGCTGGCGAATGGAGCCGCCGGTGTCCGAGCCCAGCGAGAGCGCGACCTCGCCCGCGGCGACGGCGGCAGCGGAACCGCCCGAAGAGCCGCCGGGCACGCGCTCGGTATCCCAGGGGTTGTTGGTGCGGTGGAACGCCGAGCTCTCGGTGGAGCTGCCAAAGGCAAACTCGTCCATGTTGGCCTTGCCCATGGGCAGGCAGCCAGCATCGAGCATGCGCTGGACGCAAGTAGCGGTGTAGACGCTCTGGTAGTTCTCGAGCATGCGGGAAGCACAGGTGGTGCGCGTGCCCACGAGGTTCATGTTGTCCTTGATGGCCAGCGGCACGCCCGCGAGCGGGGGCAGCGGCTTGCCTGCGGCACGGTCAGCATCCACGCGCGCAGCGGCCTCGAGCGCAAGCTCGGGCGCCACCTGCAGGAATGCCTGGACCCCGCCCTCGCGCGCCTCGATGGCGGCAAGGGAGGCCTGGGCCACCTCGGTGGCGGTATAGTCGCCGGCGGCAACGCCTGCGGCGATCTGGGCGGCGGTAAGGGAATCGAAGCTCTGCGCCATTACTCGCTCTCCCCCTCTCCCAAAATGGACGGCACGCGGAAGTAGCGGTCGCGCGCGCTGCCGGCGTTTTCGAGCGCAACGTCGAGCGGCAGGTCGCGCTCGGGCTCGCGCAGGTCATCGCCCATCACGTTGGACAGGCTTCCGATGGGATGGAACGTGGGCTCCACGTCGGGCAAGTCATATTGCAAGACGGGCTCGAGCATCTGGACGGCGTCGTTCAGGTAGGACGTCATCTGGGTGAGCTCGTCATCGGTCAGTGCGATCTTTGCGTACTCGGCAATGCCGCGCACGTCTTTCTCGCTGAGTGCCATAGGCGCTCCCTTCCGCATAACAGTTAAACCGCTCTAGTATACAGGGCAACGCCGGCTTGGAGCAGGCGCTTTACCCAAATGCAGCGAAAACGTAACGAGGACGGCGGACTGGCAGGCGGCGGGCTGGCGGTTCTGCAGCGAAACCGCACCGTCCATAGCGAAAACCGTCCCACCCGCAACGAGAACCGCGCCGCCCGAAACGAAAACCGTCCCGCCCGCAGCGAAAAGCATCACAACATTCGGCGCTTTTCGTCAAAATCGCGATTTTCATCGAATGTTGTGATGGTTTGGAAGCCCCCGACCACCACAAAGATGCCTGTCCCCATTGTGGTGGTTCTGGACGATGTCTTATGCCGAGGCCTTGGCCTTGCGGCGCTTACGGACCGCGTGGATCACGATGTCCAGCATCAACAGCACAATGGCCACGACCACGATAAGCACGGCAAACTCGCGCTTGCCCCAGTGGCGGCCGGCCAGCGACTTTTGCTTGTCGACGTCCTTCTTGTTGTACTTGGTGCGCACGCAATGCACCAGCAGACGATGGTCGTTCACGCCGTAAGGCGTGCAGGTGACGAGCGTCACCTTGTCGGCGCCAGGTTCGATGGTCAGCGACTCCATCTCCTCGGGCAGCACCACCTCGGAGTCCACCATCTTGTAGGCGAGCGTCTTGTTCATGGTATGCAGCAGCAC
>CAVALS010000139.1:0-6973 GCA_963589385.1 Bacteroidaceae bacterium | reverse complement strand
CCGCAGGCCAATACTCCATTCGGCTGTTGTCCGATGGATCCGCCACGTATGTCTTTACCAACGAAGCCTTTGACGTTAAGGATCCAGATTCTAAGCAAGCGGAGCTGATTACTTTATGGAACGCCGCCAAGAATAAGGAATACGAAACCGGTGAGGTCTCAAAGTCGTATAGCGATTATCACGATCACTGGGATTCTATGTATGCCGTGCTGAGTATTGAGCCCGGCACTCAGTGGTGGATGACTCGAACGAATCTGTTTACGAGCGGTGACGATAATGCCTTTGCGAATAAGATCGCATCCGATCCTAACGTTAAGAAGATGAACGTTTCGAGCATGCTTACGAGCCTGCAGAATAGGGGAGAGGATACAGTCCAAGCGTTTAAGGCCCTGTACAACTTTAACGATGGCTATTTTGATGCGGCGACTCAACAGGGCAAAAAGGTAATGATGCTGCTTGGAACGTATGTTACTTACGAGCAGAATTTCGATGACTATGCCAACTTGACCGAGGTTATCTATGGCGATGACTATTTGTATTATTACAAGGGACATCCAAACACGCCGACGGGCATGTATCCCCAAAAGCAGGAGCAGCTTGACCGTCTGGGCATTACCGATGTCGATTCTTCCGTTGCTGCAGAGCTGATTCTCTTCTTTAATCCGGAGATCGGTCTGTCTGGATATGGGTCTAGTACGTATAACTCGGCCAGCGCCGATGCTGCTGGTGGACTTTGGAATTCAACGAAGGCCGAGGCCTTGAAGCCGGGTGCCGTTATCGATTATTCGATTATGGATTGGTTTGCTTCTCCGGTTACCGAAGACACGGATGCTGCAATCAGATCCCTTTGCAAGCAGGGTGACTCTTGCTATCTCGTAGAATTTTCGGATTCCATCCTTGCTTCGGCAAATTACGACTTTGCTATTTATTCGCACAATAGCGGCGCTCTGACTTATTTCAAGAAGGACGAGTCGGGCTACGACGTCGTCAAGGTGTCACGAGGCTCGCTTGATGTTTTGGCAACTTCGCATGTTTCGAATGACGGTTGGCAGTCGGCTTCCAAGGGCGGAAATGTTTCTGGCACCGTTGGTCAGTCCAAAGCTGTCGAGGCTATAACTCTCAATCTGCAGAATGCTCCCTACGATGGCAGCTTGGAGTACAGGACGCATGTTTCCGATTACTGTTGGCAAGACTATGTGAAAGAGGGAGAAGTCTCCGGTACTACTGGTCAGAGCAAGTCTGTCCAGGCTATCCAAATTCGACTTACTGGTGAGATGGCCAATCGTTATGACGTTTACTATCGCGCTCATGTTCAGGACAAGGGCTGGCTTGGCTGGGCCTGCAATGATCAAGTTGCCGGAACGACTGGGTTTGGCTTGAGGCTCGAGGCATACCAGGTCGTTTTGGTTGAAAAGGGTTCGCCTGCACCAGGGGATACGAGTCAGCCCTCTATTCAGAAAACTTTTTCAATAAAGGCTCATGTTTCAAATCTTGGTTGGCAGGAACCTGTTTATGAGGGCATGACGGCGGGCACAACTGGTCGAAATCTTGCTGTTGAGGCGTTGGCTATTAGCAAGCCCGAACTCGGGTATTCCGGTAACATCGAATATCGAGCTCATGTTCAGAATATCGGCTGGCAAAAGTGGGTCAAGAACGGCAAGCTGGCCGGCACCACGGGCAAGTCTCTTTCTATTGAAGCTGTAGAAATTAAGCTTACGGGTGATCTCGCCAAGCATTATGACGTTGTCTATAGGGCGCATGTGCAGGGTAAGGGTTGGCTCGATTGGGTTAAATCGGGCGAGTGCGCAGGTACAACTGGAGAGGCCCTACATATGGAAGCGATTGAGGTTAAGTTGGTTGATAAATAGTAAGTGATGCAAGTCTATCATCTATCCGCTATTGCAGTAATTCAGTGGTTTAGTCCAACTGTATTAGTTTAATCTTGAAGGAGTTTATGATTTTTTGTAAACTCCTTTAGTTTAGCTACTAATTAATTATAGGGACTCGTTTATGAATTCATGTGCAAAACGATGCAAGTTTTATGGCGTTTTATTTGCTGTAATGTTTGTGGCTGCGCTATTAGTCGCAATTTATTATTGCAATTTGAAAACAGGGTTTCATGTTGACGAGCTGTGGACTTTCGGTCTCTCGAATAGTTTTTATTTTCCACATATTTTTTGGGAAAACAATATGGATGCCAACTGGATGGATCCTACGTTCATTCAGTCTTATTTGACAGTTGATACAGGGCATGTGTTTCGGTTTGATTCGGTTTTATATAATCTGAGTAATGACGCACATCCTCCTCTCTATTTTTTCATTATTCATACCGTTTGCTCACTGTTTCCGAATGAATTTAGCAAATGGTTTGGCTTGGTTCCTAATCTATGTTTCTATTCACTCAGCTTAGTATTTTTATTTAAGCTTTCTTACAAAGTGTTTCAGAGTAAGCCAGTCGCCCTAATTTTAATGGCTCTTTGGGCTTTCTGTCCCATAGCGTTAAATCTAGTGACCTACATTCGAATGTATCTGTTATTGGTGACACTTGCCCTAGCATTTCTTGATGCGTTATTCGATATGTTTAATGCTTCCTTCGCCAATCGATCGGTTTATTTCCGCCTATTTGTTATTTCTTTATTGGGGTTTTTAACTCATTTCTATTTCTATATTTATCTCTTTTTTGTTTCCTGTTTTTTTACTATTTATTTTTGGGCAAGAAAAGGGTGGAGGTTCTCCTTTAAATATGGAGTCACGATTGTCTTATCGGTTTGTCTGTCATTTATCATATTTCCTCCAGCATTAAGCAACATGTTTGGGAATCACTATGTCGAATCGGCCTCATCGCAATCAGGGGTAATGGTATTGCTTAGACGAATTTGGCAATTTCTAGGGTCGTCGTCCGTTGATTTGTTCTTCGGATCAAGGCTTCTTTTGATTGCCTGCTTCTGTTTGTCAATTGCCCTTTGTTTCTACTTGCTATGGAATAAAAAAATTAATCGTGAGCATCCTGAGTCGATTTATATAGTTTTATTATTTAATTCATCCCTTGTTTTTTACGTCACAGCTTGCTATGTATCTCCTTTTACTTCGTCAAGATACATATGCTTGGCATATCCAGGATTACTGTTATTTGGATTTGGAATGTTCTTGTATCTATTTAGATATTTGCAAATTCGCTATAGAAATAATACTGATTTCAATTTTCGGGGCACTATTTTAGTTTCTGTTGTATTTGTTTGCGCAATTATTGCTGCAGATTCTGTTTTCTTTTCTTCCAATGCTTTGTATTTATATCCGAAATCTGCTGACAATGAAGCCGCAGTAGAGAAGTACGCGGGTTCAACGGGACTCTTTGTCTCTTATGATTACTATCAGCTCACTGCGAAGCTACTAGAAGTTGCCAAATTGTCTCGCATTCATGCGCTGATTCCTGATCAGAAAGCTATTAGCAGTTTTTGCGATAGAAATTATATTGATTCTGATGATCTGGTTGTTTACATGAATAATCACGACTGCGAAGAAGAGGTTCTTTCTCAACTGAAAGATGAACTAGGATATAGTGGTTTTAAAAAACTGCCTGGATATACTCAAATCGATGATGGAACCTCTTGTTTTGTTTATGTCCTTTATAGATAACAGTAGGAAAAGGGTCTTTAATGAAACGAGATTCGGTGATTCAATTTCTGAAGTTTTCGATTGTTGGACTTTCAAATACAATCGTTTCTTACTTAGTCTACGCGGCACTCCTTTTTATTGGAGTGAACTATATTGTCGCCAATATAGTTTCATATTTTGCTGGTGTCATCAATTCCTTCTATTGGAACAATAAATATGTTTTTGATAATGAGAGATCTGATTTGAGTTCACTTATTTCAAGTTTTTCCAAGCTACTTGCTTCGAGTGCTTTTACTGGATTGATTATCAACAACATCCTTTTGTACTTTTGGGTTAGTGTGCTTGGAATTTCTTCTATTCTTGGTCCACTGCTTAACTTGTTTGTAACTTATCCTCTTAATTATATTTTAAGTAAGTATTGGGCATTTAAGTGATAGGTGCTTGCATGACAAAGATGGACATATTGCCGATTCTCTATCTCGTGGTTCCTTGTTATAACGAGGAGAGCGTTTTGCGGGAAACCTCTAAAAGGCTTTTTGAGAAGTTTTCCACTTTAGTAAAATTGTCTCAGATTAATGCGAACAGTAAGGTTTTGTTAGTTGACGATGGGTCATCCGATAAGACTTGGGAGATCATCGAAAGTCTTCATCAGTCTAATTCCTTATTCTGTGGACTTAAGCTCTCTAGGAATTGTGGCCATCAGAAGGCTTTACTTTCTGGGTTACACAAGGCAGCGGAGTTTGCTGATTTAATAGCATCGATGGACGCTGATTTACAAGATGATATCAATGCGCTTGATGAAATGGTTTCAAGAGCTCGCGAAGGCTATGAAGTTGTATATGGTGTACGAAATGATCGTTCTAGCGATTCCTTTCTAAAACGTTTTACCGCACAGTCTTTTTATCGCTTACAGTCTTCGTTGGGTGTCGATGCTGTTTATAACCATGCTGACTATAGATTGATGTCCAAGCGTGCTGTTCTTGCATTGTCTCAATTCCGTGAGGTTAATCTATTTCTTCGTGGTTTGGTTCCTTTAGTTGGTTTCAAATCTTGCTGCGTGTATTATTCGCGAGGGAAACGGTTTGCCGGCGAATCTAAATACACGCTCGGTAAAATGCTGTCATTTGCTTTTGAAGGTATAACGTCTTTTAGTACTAAACCGATTAGGATAATTACTCTCACCGGTTTAATCATTTCTATTTTTAGTTTATTTGCACTTGTATATCTTTTAATTGGTCATTTTATTGGCGATGTACAAGTTGGCTGGACAAGCATTATTATGTCAATTTGGTGTCTTGGCGGACTTCAACTTTTGGCTTTGGGTGTCATCGGCGAGTACGTTGGAAAGACTTATATGGAGACGAAGCATCGTCCTCGCTATTTTATTGAGGAATTTTTGTCCGATAAGGAGGACAAGGATGCCTAAAGTTAGTGTGTTGATGCCTTGTTTTAATGGTGTTAAGTACATTTTGAAGGCAATTGATTCGGTGTTAAGCCAGTCTTTCCGCGATTTCGAATTATTAATTTTCGATGATCAGTCAACTGATGGAACATTTGAGATTGTTTCCAAGCTTACGGATTCTCGAATTAAGGTATTTAGAAACGCCAGTAATCTCGGTCTTGTTGGAAACTGGAATAATGCCATTGAGAAATCTTCTGGCGAGTATATTCATTTCCTCTTTCAGGATGATATTTTGTTACCCGGGGCTCTTGAGTCTGAGGTTGCAGCACTGGATGCTAATCCAAAGTGCTCCCTCTGCTTCAGCGCTTCATGTGTTATTGACTCGAATGGTGCCATTACAATGAAGAGGAGACCTTTTAAGCGGGATATGGTTTTAAAAGGCTCTGATTTTGCCCGCAAGACATTTCGAACTCATAATATCTATGGAGAGCCTTCTAATGTCATGTTTCGTAGAGATTGCTGGCAAAAGGTTGGACCCTTTAATGATTCTTTGTGTTACTCCCCTGATTGGGAGTATTGGATTCGTCTATCACTTAATAGTGATGTCTGCTATCTAGACTCAATTTATTCCTATTTTAGAGTGTGCAACGAATCTACTACGAACTCACTTTTTAAGGATAAAAAAGAGCAATTGAAACGCGATGAGTTTGATTTTGTGCGAGCAATCTGTTCACTCGATGGTATCAATATATCGTCGGTTGATTTAACCGCTCGTAAATTGTCGCTCTCAATCAGGAACATTGCTAAACGGATTTATTTTTCCGTTCACTGACTTTGGAAGTGATTGAATGAAAGGCATCATCCTCGCCGGCGGGTCCGGCACGCGCCTGTACCCGCTCACGCTCGTGACCTCCAAGCAGCTGCTGCCGGTCTACGACAAGCCCATGATCTACTACCCGCTGTCCACCCTCATGCTGGCGGGCATCCGGGACATCCTGGTCATCTCCACGCCGACCGACCTGCCCAACTTCGAGCGCCTGCTCGGGGACGGCTCGCGCTACGGCGTGAACCTCTCCTACGCAGAGCAGCCGAGTCCGGACGGCCTGGCGCAGGCCTTCACCATCGGCGAGGAGTTCATCGCCGGCGAGCCGTGCGCGCTGGTGCTGGGCGACAACATCTTCTACGGCAACGGCCTGTCGCGCCACCTGACGCGCGCCGTCCAGAACGCCGAGTCGGGCCGCGCCACGGTCTTCGGCTACCACGTGGACGACCCCGAGCGCTTCGGCGTCGTGGAGTTCGACGGGGAGGGCAGGGCCGTCTCCATCGAGGAGAAGCCCGAGCGCCCCAAGAGCTCCTACGCCGTCACCGGACTCTACTTCTACCCGGGCGACGTGGCCGCCAAGGCCCATGGGGTGGAGCCCTCCGCCCGAGGCGAGCTGGAGATCACCGACCTCAACCGGATGTACCTGGAGGAGGGGACGCTGTCCGTGGTCACCCTCGGCCGCGGCTACGCGTGGCTGGACACCGGCACCATGGAGAGCCTGCACGAGGCCGCGGAGTTCGTCCGCGCCGTGGAGCACTCCCAGGACCTGCCGGTCTCGGTCCCCGAGGAGATCGCCTGGGAGAACGGCTGGATCACGACCGCCGAGCTGGAGGAGGCCGCGAAGGCCTACGGCAAGTCGGTCTACGGCCGGCACCTGAAGAAGGTCGCCGCCGGCGAGATCGTCAACAGCCCGCGCGAGTACTAATCCGATCCAATGGGAGATACAAATATGTCTGAAGAGCTCTTCGAGCCCAGGAACATCATCGTCACGGGCGGCTGCGGCTTCATCGGCAGCAACTTCGTGCACTACGTGGTCGACAACCACCCGGGCGTCCACGTCACCGTCCTGGACAAGCTTACCTACGCCGGCAACCCCGAGAACATCGCGGGGCTGCCCTCCGACCGCGTGGAGC